>NZ_RZSJ01000859.1:0-1727 GCF_003998025.1 Mesorhizobium sp. M8A.F.Ca.ET.021.01.1.1 | reverse complement strand
GGCAGCGGCGGCGTGATCCAACAGGGTTCGAGCACCACCGCCCTGACCGGCGGCAACACGTACAACGGCGGCACGACGATCTCGGCCGGCACCTTGCAACTCGGCAATCGCGGCACATCCGGTTCGATAACAGGCGACGTCACCAACAACGGCACGCTCGCCTTCTACCGCACGGATAGCTATACCTTTGCCGGCACCATTTCCGGCAGCGGAGCGGTGAACCAGTTGGGGTCCGGCACCACGATCCTGACCGCCGACAACACCTATGCCGGCGTCACGACGATCTCGGCCGGCACGCTGCAGCTCGGCAATGGCGGCACGTCAGGCTCGATAGCAGGTAATGTCATCGACAACGGGACGCTTGCCTTCGATCGTTCCGATGCAGTGACCTTTGCCGGCGTCATCTCCGGCAGCGGCGCGGTGAGCCAGATCGGCACCGGCACCACGATCCTGACCGCCGACAACACCTATGCCGGCGTGACGACGATCGCGGCCGGCACGCTGCAGCTTGGCAATGGCGGCACGTCAGGCTCGATAGCAGGCAACGTGACCAACAACGGCACCCTCATCATCGACCGCTCCAACGGCGTGACCCTCGCCGGCGCGATATCCGGCAGCGGCTCAGTTGTGCAGCAGGGCGCCGGCAGCACGACGCTCGCCGGTACGAACAGCTACGGCGGCGGCACGACGATCTCCGCCGGCACGCTGATCGGCCAGGCAACGAGCTTCGGCACCGGCAACATCCTGAACGACGCCGCGCTCGTCTTCGACCAGCCGGCGAACGCCACCTTTGCCTCCATCATCGAAGGCAGCGGCACGCTCACCAAGCGGGGCGCCGGCAATCTCGATCTCACCGGCATCAATACGCTGAACGGCGCGACCACGATCGAGGCCGGCAAGCTCTCGGTCAATGGCTCCCTTGCCAACTCGGCCGTCACCATTCTCGGGGGCGGAGCGCTTGGCGGTAACGGCACCGTGGGATCGACGACACTCCAGGCCGGCGGCGTCATCGCGCCCGGCAATTCCATCGGCCTGCTGACCATCCAGGGCAATTTCGTCGGCGCGGGCGGCACGGTCGAGATCGAGGCTATTCTCGATGGCGACGCCTCTTCCACCGACAAGCTCGTCATCACCGGCAACACCTCGGGCACCGCCAACGTCAAGGTGATTGGCCTCGGCGGTGGTGGCGCGCAGACCGTCGACGGCATCAAGATCATCGATGTCGGCGGCACGTCGGCCGGTACCTTCAACCTTTTGGGCGATTACGTCTTCCAGGGCGACCAGGCCGTGGTGGCCGGCGCCTATGCCTACCGCATGTATCAGAACGGCATTTCCACGCCGGCCGACGGCGACTGGTACCTGCGCTCCGCGCTGATCAATCCCGTCGATCCCGGCGGCCCGACGTCGCCGCTCTACGCTCCCAGCGTGCCGGTCTACGAGGCCTATGCCGGCGTGCTGCAGAGTTTCAACCAGCTCGGAACGCTGCAGCAGCGCGCAGGCAACCGCTCATGGACCGGAGCGGCGCAACCCGATGCGGACGACCGCGTCGAGGGTGGCAGTCCGATCTGGGGCCGCATCGAAGCCGCCCACAAAAAGTTCGACCCCGGCACGTCCACGACCGGCACCGACTACGACGCGGATCTGTGGAGAGTGCAGGCGGGCCTCGACGGCCAGCTCGCGCAAATGGCCTCCGGCGTCCTGATCGGTGGCGTGACCGTTCATTACGG
>NZ_RZSJ01000858.1:0-1731 GCF_003998025.1 Mesorhizobium sp. M8A.F.Ca.ET.021.01.1.1 | reverse complement strand
GGACTGCGAGATGCGGCACGTGGTCGAGCCGTTGGCGATGGCGATCGCCTCGACCGCCGTGATCAGATGATCGACCTCGACGCCGGGGCCATCGAGCTCGACGATCAGCAGCGCCTCGACGTCGAGGGGATAGCCGGCATGGACGAAATCCTCGGCGGCATGGATCGCCGGCCGGTCCATCATTTCCATGCCGCCCGGAATGATGCCGGCGCCGATGATGTCGGCGACGCACTGGCCCCCCTGCTCGCTGGTCGGAAAGCCGATCAGCAGGGCGCGCGCCGTCTCCGGCTTCTTCAGGATGCGCACGGTGACCTCGGTGACGACGCCGAGCAGGCCTTCCGAACCGGTCATGACGCCGAGCAGGTCATAGCCCTCGGCGTCGAGGTGACCGCCGCCGAGCCGCACCACCTCGCCATTCATCAGAACCATCTCGATGCCGAGCACATTGTTGGCGGTGAGGCCGTATTTCAGGCAGTGCACGCCGCCGGAGTTCTCCGCCACGTTGCCACCGATCGAGCAGGCGATCTGGGAGGATGGATCGGGGGCGTAGTAAAACCCCTCCTGCTCGACGGCTGACGTGATGCCGAGATTGGTGACGCCGGGCTGGGCGACGACGATGCGGTCGGGAAAATCGATCTCGAGAATGCGGTTGAACCGGCTCATGACGAGCAGCACCGCGTCCTCCAGCGGCAGCGCGCCGCCCGACAGCGAGGTGCCCGATCCGCGCGGCACGACGCGGATGTTGCGGTCGTTGCAGTATTTCAGCACGCGCGAAACCTGCGCCACCGTCTCGGGCAGCACCACGACCAGCGGCAGTTGCCGGTAGGCGGTCAGGCCATCGCTTTCGAAGGCACGCATTTCATTGGCCGCGTCGACCACGCCCTCGCCCGGCACGATGATGCGCATGTCGGCGACGATTTCGCTGCGCCGGCGCAGCGTCTCGGCGTCTGGCTTGGGCATGGCAAGGCCGGACATCGGCGCTTCCTCCACTCGACTGGTAAAAATGATTTACCAGCTAGCGGCATTTGTTGCAAATCTTGCTTTGGTGGCGTCAGGGCGGCGGATGCAGGCAAAGCTTCCGCAGCGGCAATCTGCCGCTGCACATCCGTTGCGTCCGAAGCATGGCGCGGACTATTCGCCCGGATGTTTCGCCGGCTCGGAATGCATCCGTCGCACGCGGCGCACGCCCCACCAGACCAGCAGGATGGCGAACGGCACCGAGGCGGCGGTGACGACCTCGGGCGCGAAGGCGTGGCCAAAGACCGACGCGCCCTTCGCGACATAGCCGATGAGGCCGACAACGTAATAGGAGACGGCGGCGACCGAAAGGCCTTCGACGGTCTGCTGCAGCCGCAGTTGCAGGCGGGCGCGGTTGTTCATCGAGGCGAGCAGGTCGCGGTTCTGCTTCTCGACCTCGACGTCGACCCAGGTCCGCAGCAGCGTGGTGGCACGGGTCAGCTTGCGCGACAAATTGGCCTGGCGCTCCTCGACCGAGCGGCAGGTGCGCATGGCTGGCGCCATGCGCCGCAGCAGAAAGCCCGCCCAGGTGTCGTAGCCCTGCACGGGCTCCTCATCCAGCGCCTCCAGTCTTTCCGTGACGATGCCGTCATAGGCGCGGCTGGCGCCGAAGCGGTAGAGGCTGGAAGCGGCATCGGCCTCCAGTTCGGCGGCAAGCTCCGTCAGACCGGCGAGCAGCGTCTGGTTGTCGCGGGTCTCGGCGACCTTCATTTC
>NZ_RZSJ01000857.1:0-1746 GCF_003998025.1 Mesorhizobium sp. M8A.F.Ca.ET.021.01.1.1 | reverse complement strand
ATTTCCGGCTGGCTGATATCAACGCATCTGATGCAGGAGATCACGGAGACCGGCCGGCTCGACCTGTGGCGCTTTTATGCCAGGCGCGCCCGGCGCCTGCTGCCGGCCGCCATCTTCGTCATCCTGGCCACGCTCGCCGCCGGCGCCTTCATCCTGGCGCCGCAGGAACAGGCGCTCTATTCGCGCGGCGCCATGTATGCGGCGGCCTACACCATCAATCTGTGGCTGCTGCGCTGGTCGTTCGACTATTTCGCCGCCGATGCCTTGAGCAACCCCTTCATCCACTTCTGGTCGCTGTCGGTGGAGGAGCAGTTCTACCTCGTCTGGCCGGCACTGCTTGTCTTCGCCGCCTGGCTGCATCCGGGCCGGCGCATGGTGGTGGCCGTGATCGGCATCGTCGGCCTCGGCTCCTTCGCGACCTGCCTGTGGCTCACCAGCCTCTCGCCGGCCTGGGCCTTCTACTTCTCGCCGCTGCGCGCCTGGGAATTCGCCGCCGGCGGCCTGGCGACGTTCGCCTCACCCGCTTTGTGGCGGCATCAGTCCTGGCTGCGGGCGGCACAGGGGTGGCTGGGCCTGGCACTGATCGCCGTTGCCTATCTCGCCTTGAGCGAAGACCTGCCCTTCCCCGGCTGGTACGCGCTGTTGCCGGTGGCCGGCACCGTGCTGGTGCTCCTGGGCGGTGCCGGCGAGCAGGGCGACGCTCCTGGCGGCACCCGTTGGCAGGCCCTGGCGCCCGCCGCCATGCTCTCGCTGGCGCCCCTGCAGTGGGTCGGCACGCTCTCCTATTCGCTCTATCTCTGGCACTGGCCCATCATCGTCTATGCCGGCATGCTGGAGCCGGACCTCGGCGTGGCGCAGCGCCTCGGCTGCGCCGTGCTGGCGCTGGCGCTGTCGGCGGCTACCTACCGGCTGATCGAGAACCCGGCGCGGCGCGGCGACTGGCTGGCGGCCGCCGCACGCGCCTTTCGGTTCAACGCCGGCGCGGGCGCAAAACCGCTTCGGCTTTTTCCAGGGCTTGCCCTCGCCCCGGCCCTTGTGCTGACCGCCGCCGGCGTGGCGGCGGCCTACGCCAACGCGCATCTGGCGACGCGCAACATCGACCCCACCCAGCGCGGCATCGAGGAGGCGGCCGAACAGCCTTCCATCGCGCGCGCCGTCGACAAGAACTGCCTGCTCGACTTCCACACGGTGAAACCGAAACCTTGCACCTTCGGCTCGGCCGACGCCGCCCACACCATCGTGCTGTTCGGCGATTCGCATGCCGACCACTGGTCGACGCCGCTGGTCGCGGCGGCAAAACGCAACGACACCAAAGTCGTCACCTACCTCAAATCCTCGTGCCGCGCCTCGCGGCTGTCGACCTTCAACGCCGTGCTCAAGCGCGACTACACCGAATGCGACGCCTGGCGCGAACAGGCGATCTCAGACATCATCCGCCGCAAGCCGCGCCTGGTGGTGATCTCGGAATTCTCGATCGGCAATCTGACGCGCGACATGTCCGCCGCCAGCCGCCAGGCCGAGACCGCGCGCTGGCAGGCTGGCCTGCGCTCCACGCTGCAGGCCTTCAGCAAGGCTGGTGTCGAAACCGCCGTCATCCGCGACACGCCGATCGGCGGCAGCTTCGCGGACGCCTGCGTTGCCCGCGCGCTGTGGTGGCGCGAGGCGCCGTCGCTGTGCGACACGCCGAGGGCGCAGGCCGCCAATGACGGCGTCGCGGCGCAAGAGCGCGCCGTGGTGAAAAGCGTG
>NZ_RZSJ01000856.1:0-1747 GCF_003998025.1 Mesorhizobium sp. M8A.F.Ca.ET.021.01.1.1 | reverse complement strand
GTTCGATCGGGCACGCTCCGAGGCCAAGAGTTCGTTTGGCGACGACCGGGTGTTCATCGAGAAATTCGTCGTCGATCCCCGCCATATCGAGATCCAGGTCCTGGCCGACGCGCATGGCAACGCGCTCTATCTCGGCGAGCGCGAATGCTCGATCCAGCGCCGCAACCAGAAGGTCGCCGAGGAGGCGCCATCGCCCTTCCTCGATGCCAAGACCAGGAAGGCCATGGGCGAACAGTCGGTGGCGCTGGCAAGGGCCGTCGACTACCAGAGCGCCGGCACCGTCGAGTTCATCGTCGACAAGGACAAGAACTTCTATTTCCTTGAAATGAATACACGATTGCAGGTCGAGCATCCGGTGACGGAACTCGTCACCGGCATCGATCTGGTTGAGCAGATGATCCGCGTCGCCGCCGGCGAAAAGCTTGGCCTCAAGCAGGGCGACATCAAGCTGGACGGCTGGGCGGTGGAAAGCCGGCTCTACGCCGAGGATCCCTATCGCAATTTCCTGCCTTCGATCGGCCGGCTGACGCGCTACCGGCCGCCGGAGGAAGGGCAATTCGGCGACATCGTGATCCGCAACGACACCGGCGTCACCGAAGGCTCTGAGATTTCGATGTTCTACGATCCGATGCTCGCCAAGCTGTGCACCTGGGCACCGACGCGGCTCGAGGCCATCGACGCCATGTCGGAAGCGCTCGACAGCTTTGTGGTCGACGGCATCGAGCACAACATCCCTTTCCTGGCGGCACTGATGCAGCATCCGCGCTGGCGGGAAGGGGCGATATCGACGGGCTTCATCGCGGAGGAATATCCCGACGGTTTTGGCCCCGTCGTGCCGAACAGCGGGGAAAGGGCCGTGCTGGCGTCGATCGCCACCGCGGTGGAACTGCTGCGCCGCGACCGTCTCGACCGGCTGGGCGGGCGGCTGGCGCCGCATTCGGGAGCGCTCAAGCGTGATTGGGTGGTCAAGATCGGCGAGGACTATCTCTCGGCGTCGATCCTCGAAGGCATGATTTCCATCCCGATGGAGATCGACCTGTCGATCGACGGCGGCAAGGCGCTGACCGTTGCATCTGACTGGCGGCCCGGCGACCTGATCTGGCGCGGCACGGTCGGCAAGCACAGGGTCGCCGCCCAGATCCGGCCTGTCGCCAATGGCCTGCGCATCGCCTGGAAAGGCATGTCGGTGACGGCGCGTGCCATGCTGCCGCGCACCGCCGAGCTTGAACGGCTGATGCCGGAAAAGGTGGCGCCGGACACGTCGAAACTGCTGCTCTGCCCGATGCCCGGCCTAGTGGTGTCGATTGCCGTTGCCGTGGGCCAGGAGGTCAAGGCCGGCGAAACCTTGGCCGTGGTGGAGGCAATGAAGATGGAAAACGTGCTGCGCGCCGAGCGCGATCTTGTCGTCTCGAAACTCAACGCCAAGCCGGGCGACAGCCTGGCTGTCGACGCGGTAATCATGGAATTCGCGTGAGCGGGCTGGAAGCCTGTGGTCAGTAGTCGTTTGTGCTGGACTGGTATCGCCCGGTCCCGGACAATACATTCTCATCGACTCAAAGACCTTCGGCAGCTCGAAAAACCATGGCGGACGACAGACTTCCACGCGACCCACTGAAGCGCGAAGCCGCGATTGCTGCCGCGCGGCCTGAAATACCGGCACGGCCGTTCGTCCATCTGCGCGTGCATTCGGCCTATTCGCTGTTGGAAGGCGCGCTGCAACTCGGCAAGATCGTCGGCCATGCCGTCA
>NZ_RZSJ01000855.1:0-1753 GCF_003998025.1 Mesorhizobium sp. M8A.F.Ca.ET.021.01.1.1 | reverse complement strand
AGCACGCATCGCCCGCGACAGTGCGTCGGCATCGAACACGTCCACAACCGCTGGCTCGACGCCAAGGGTCCCTAATTTGGCGGCTCTGTCGGCATTGCGCGTAGTGCCCGTCACCTGATGGCCGGCGGCCAGGAGTTGCGGGATCAGCCGCTGCCCGATGGCGCCCGAAGCGCCGGCGAGAAAAATCCGATAGGCCATCGTCATCGTCCTTGCTCTGCTATAATCTCAGGGTTCGAACAACATATAAGAGCTCTTACATCATGCGCAAGCCAGATCAACATGCCTCGGTTCCGGCTCCGGGCGAAGGCAAACGCGGCGAGCAAGGCTATCTCGGCTATCTCCTGCGGCAGGCCGCCGGCGCGCATCGGCTGAGGGTCGACCGGGCGCTGGCCGACCTCGGCGTGACGCAGCCGCAATTCGTCACGCTGACCATGCTGGCGGCCTATCCCGGCCTCTCCAACGCCGATCTTGCCCGGCTGGCGCTGCTCACCCCGCAAACGCTCAGCGTCATCGTCACCAATCTGGAGCGCGCCGGCTCGCTGCTGCGCAAGCCCCACGCCGTACATGGGCGCATCCAGCATATCGAGCTCAGCCCCAGTGGACAGGCGCTGCTGCGGCGATGCCGGGACCGTGTGCATGCGATCGAGACCGAACTGGCCACCGGTCTGTCGGCGTCGGAGGAACGAGCCGTCAGGCGGTGGCTGGTCGGCGTTGCCACCGCCGATACCGCCGAAACCTGATTGCTTGCTGGCGGCTGGCGAGGCGCCGGACCGTTCAGGTCGGCATGGGTTCGCCGGCCTCGTAGAGCACCAGATTGCGCTCGCCGATGCCGAGCCCCGGCCAGCTCGCGCGCCAGTCGGCGATGTGCGGCGAGCGGAAATGCGCATCGAGTGCCGGCCGGTCGCGCCATACCTCGGTGACCCGGATCAAGCCGGGATCAAGCACATCCTGCGCGTAGGAATATTCAAGGCATCCGTCCTCGGCGCGGCTGGCGAGAATCATGCGCTCCATCACCGGCCTTGCCTCGTCGAGCCTGCCGGGCGGCAGGCGGATCGTACCGATGATCAGCAGCATGGATAGTCCTTCGCGAGAGAGTCGATCAGGCCACTCTCCCACCCTCGCGCAAGCTTGGCCAGCTACCCTCGCCGGGCTGTCGCATGCTCGGCAGCCCTATGGTTCGAGGACGAGAATGGCGATCAGCGAAAGCATCCAGCCCGGCGCGGTGGCCAAGAACGGCCGCGACATCTTTTTCGCGCTCGGCATCGTCATCATCCTGGCCGTGCTGTTCCTGCCGATCCCGGCCTTTCTCATCGACATCGGGCTGGCCTTCTCGATCGCGCTTTCGGTGCTGATCCTGATGGTGGCGCTGTGGATCCAGCGGCCGCTCGATTTCTCCTCGTTCCCGACCGTGCTGCTCATCGCCACCATGCTGCGCCTGTCGCTCAACATCGCCACCACGCGCATGATCCTGTCGCATGGCAATGAGGGCACGCACGCCGCCGGCTATGTCATCGCCGGATTCTCCAAGCTGGTCATGGCCAGCGACTTCGTCATCGGCCTCATCGTCTTCATGATCCTGATCGTGGTGAACTTCATCGTCATCACCAAGGGCGCCACCCGCATCGCCGAGGTCGGCGCCCGCTTCACCCTCGACGCCATCCCGGGCAAGCAGATGTCGATCGACGCCGACCTGTCCGCCGGCATGATCGACGACAAGACCGCGCAGCTGCGGCGCCGCGAACTGGAAGAAGAA
>NZ_RZSJ01000854.1:0-1770 GCF_003998025.1 Mesorhizobium sp. M8A.F.Ca.ET.021.01.1.1 | reverse complement strand
AGAAACCGGAGATCCATCTCAAGACGCTCGGCAAGTCGGCCGAAGAGATGGTAGATACCCTGGAACACTGGCTGGACGAGCGTGACATTGCCGAAGAGCAATATGACAATGGCGGCGGCATCTGACGACAGGCCGATGCTCGAAATCTTCGAGCGGCTGGCGCTGGCGGCCGGGCGCGAGGTCATGCGCGTGTTCCATGCCGGCTGCGCGGTCGACCGCAAATCGGACTCCTCGCCAGTGACCGAGGCGGACCGCGAGAGCGAGAAGATCATTCTTGCCGGCCTGCGTACGGAATTCCCCGACATTCCCTGCGTGGCCGAGGAAGAAGCGGCTGCCGGTGTCATGCCGGGCGAACTTGGCGAGGCTTTCTTCCTTGTTGATCCGCTTGACGGCACCAAGGAATTCGTCAACCGGCGCACCGACTTCACCGTCAATATCGCGCTTGTCCGCCATGGCGTGCCGGAAGTTGGCGTCGTCTTCGCCCCTTGCGGTGGCCGCTTCTTTTCCGGTCTGCCGGGCAGGGCGGAAGTCCTCGACATCGACGGCGATTACCAGATTATCGCCCGTCGGCCAATTTCGGTGAGAACGGCCGCGTCGCCGCTGGCAGTGGTCGCCAGCCGCTCGCACAACACGCCGGAAACCGAAGCCTATATTCGCGACCTTGGCGCCGCCGAGATCGTCTCGGTCGGTTCGTCGCTGAAATTCTGCCTCCTCGCCAATGGCGAGGCGGATGTCTATCCGCGCTTCGGTCGCACCATGGAATGGGACACCGCGGCGGGTGACGCGGTGCTGCGCGCCGCCGGCGGCACGACGCGCACGCTGGACGGCAAGCCCTTGGGCTATGGCAAGCGCAACCAGGCCGATGACGAGGACTTTGCCAATCCGCATTTCATTGCCAGCGGCAGCGCTGCAACCGGAAGGCGCATCGAACGTTGAGGTGGAAACCTCCCGTAGATGGCCTATCCTGTATGGACGTTCCCTGAGTCGGTAGTTGAATGTCCTTTTTTCAGAAATGCCATGCCGTCACTTTGGGCGGATTTCCGGTATGGACCAGCAGTCGCGATGAACTAGGCCTCAGGATGTTGCTGGGCCTCTACGCCCTCTCTCCCGCCCTTTTCGTCTTCGTCGAAATGTCTCCCACTGCCCTGGCATTTGTCGCGGCACTCATGGGTGCTCTTACACTTTTTACCAAGGGGGCACGCTTTGGCAGGGCAACGATAGGCCTGGCCGTCACTCTGGCTCTCTTGTCCGGCTTTGTCCTGTCGAGCGCCCTGTGGTCGATCGACGCGAGCCGCTCTCTCATGGCGGCGAAGGACGTGTTTGGCTACTCGGTCGCCGCCATCTTGCTGTTTGAGTGCATTCTGGCGCTTCCGGACGCTCAACGCGACCGGCTGGCACGGGTCTCGTTATTCGGCATGTTGATTGGCCTGGTGTCGGTGATGGGTTGGGAACTGTATTTTGCGTTTTTGACCGAAGATCCAAGATTTGTGGAAAATGTTTTCACCCTCCACAAGATCACGGTCTACGGAGCTTTTTTTGCCGTCATATTTCTTGCGCAGCCGAGGCTGGTCTGGAAGGGGCTTGCGGCTCTCTTTGCCGTGCTGACATTGCTCTACGGCCAATCGACCGGCGTCAATCTGGCGATTGTCTTCGTGGCGGCGATGTTTGTCATGCCCGCCAAATACCGCCAGCACGCCTTGGTCGGATTCTTCGCCGCCTATTTGTCTCTTGCCCTGATTGCCCCTTTCGTCGTCTCGCCGCTGGTTGCCT
>NZ_RZSJ01000853.1:0-1770 GCF_003998025.1 Mesorhizobium sp. M8A.F.Ca.ET.021.01.1.1 | reverse complement strand
AATGAAGGCTGGACCGACGACAACATCGTCGCGAACTTCGCCTTTGCCGCCGAACAGGGCATCGCCCTGATCGAGCAGCCGCTGCCGGCGGGCCGTGACGGCATCCTGCGCCACATCGCGCATCCAGTGCCGATCTGCGCCGACGAGAGCATTCATGAAGCAGGGAACCTCGAAGCGCTTGTCGGGCTCTACGATGCCGTCAACATCAAGCTCGACAAGTCCGGCGGGCTGACGGCGGCGCTCACCTTGCGCGACCGCGCTCGTGAGCTGGGTTTCGGCGTCATGGTCGGCTGCATGGTCGGCACCTCGCTGGCAATGGCGCCGGCCGTTCTACTCGCGCAAGGAGCCGATTTCGTCGACCTCGACGGCCCGCTGCTGCTTGCCCGGGATCGTGTGCCGGGTCTCGTCTACCAGGGATCGCTCGTCTCACCCCCGGACCGGGCGCTGTGGGGCTGAGCGGGCCGCAAGCCCGATCAGCACGAGGCCAATGATCGCGATCGGGATCATCGCCAGGAAGCCATCGACGCCGAGACGGTCATAGAGCGGACCGGAGGCAAGCGTGACGGCGGCCATGAAGAAGCCATTGAAGAAATAGGCGATGCCTTGCGCGGCGCCCGTGCGTTCTTCTGAGACGGTTTCGGCGATCATCTTCTGCAGGCCGATCAGCACCATTGCGACAGACACCGAATGCAGCGACTGCACTGCGAAAAAGCCGCCGACGCCAAGGCCGAGCGGCCACACCAGCGGAAAGGCGATCCAACGCACGATCGAGCCGATGCCGGCAATGAGCATGACCCGGACGACGGGTACGGAGGCGAATATTCGATTGAAAAACAGGAACATGCAGACCTCGGACACCACCCCCCATGCCCATAGCAGGCCGACGACGGAATCGCTGATGCCGATCGATTTCCAATAGATCGAGACGAAGCCATAAAGGAAGGCGTGGCTGGCGGTGATGATGCCGACGCCAAGCGTGAAATAGAGGAAATAGGCATTGAACAGGCCCGGCGCCGCGTGCTGGATTTCCGTCGCCGACAGCGGCGAGGCCTTGCGCGGCTTCCCCAGGCGCGGCGCCATCAGGCCTGCGGCGAGTGCCGCGCCAAGGGCAAGGAATATGATCACCGGAACGGCCCGGGGACCAGTAGCCGCCAGAATGAAGCCGCCCGCGACATTGGCCAGGAGATAGCAGATCGATCCCCATTTGCGCATGCCCGCATAGTTTGACCCGAAGCGGCGCACGCCCGAAAGCGCCAGCGAATCGGCGATCGGCGAATGCGGGGTCCAGACAATGGTCAGCAGCAACGACACCGCCAGCACCGTCGCGTAGGTCGGCGTCAGGAAATACCCCGCGGACAACAGCAGCGAGGCCGCGACGAGCACGACATAGACATCGGCGCGGTCCCTGGCTCGATCGGCAAGCGTGGTCAGCAGCGGTGTCGTCACCACGCGCAGGAACATGGGCGCCGCAAGGATGACGGCGATCTGTTCGGCGTGAAACCCCTTAGCCTGCAGCCAAAGCGGGAAATAGGGCAAATGGGTGCCAAGCGATATGAACAGCGTGCCGAAGATGAGGCTCATGCGCAGCTCAAAACGGCTCGGCTTCACGAGTTGTTCGGGCGAAAGCGGCGGCAGCGGCATGAATCGATCCAATGACGCTGCGCTCAACGACCGGCGAGCAGCGCAAGCCGATCCTTAACATGAGGAAAAACCGGGCGAAACCGGCTGGACCAGTCGATTAACACCAGAAAGTATGGGGCCGGCTTTCGC
>NZ_RZSJ01000852.1:0-1776 GCF_003998025.1 Mesorhizobium sp. M8A.F.Ca.ET.021.01.1.1 | reverse complement strand
AAGCTGGATGGCGCCTGCGACCTGCCGCATCCGCGCCACTACACGCTGAAGACCAGTCCGGAATTCTCGGCGTTGAAGGCGCGGCTGACCGAGGACATCCGCGTCGAGGCGATGCGGACCGCGGACGCGCACTAACCGCTCACGTTCGGTCGTTCCGCGCGTATGGTTTGGGTCAGGCCGCCAGCAATTGCTTGCGGTCGACGCGCTCCTGCTGCGGCGAGCGGGCATAGAGCTCACGGTAGCATTTCGAGAAATGCGAGGCCGAGACGAAGCCGCAGGCGACCGCCACCTCGACCACCGGCATCGACGACTGGATCAAGAGATGCCTTGCGCGGTCGAGGCGGATTTCGAGATAGTAGCGCGCAGGGGAGCGTCCCATCTCGGTTCGGAACAGGCGCTCTATCTGGCGGCGCGACAGGTCGACATGGTCGGCGATCTCGATCAGCGACAGCGGCTCGGACAGATTGGCCTCCATCAGTTCGATGATGGTCAGCACTTTCGAGTTCTGCACACCAAGCCGGGCGCGCAGCGGCAGGCGCTGGCGGTCGGTCGGGCTGCGCACGCGGTCGGTCAGCACCTGCTCGCAGACGCGGTTGACGAGGTTCTCGTCGAAGTCGTCGCCGATCAGCTTCAGCATCATGTCGAGCGCGGCGGTTCCGCCGGCGCAGGTGTAGATGTTCTGGTCGATCTCGAACAGGTCGGCAAAGACATTGGCTTTCGGGAAGGCCTCGGAAAAGCCCGGCAGGTTTTCCCAATGGATGGCGCAGCGCTTGTTCGACAACAGCCCGGCGGAGGCGAGGATATGCGCACCGGTGCACAGGCCACCCACCGCGACGCCGCGATTGTATTCCTCACGCAGCCAGGCAAAGGCCGACTTGTTCTGGTAGCGTTCGACATTGATGCCGCTGCAGACGATGGCCATGTTGGGACGATCCGGCCCCGCCATCTTCTTGCGTTCCTCTTCCAGCGAGGTGTTGACGGCGCATTCGACGCCGTTGGAGGCGCGCACCGGCTTGCCGTCGATGCTGGCAAGGCGCCAGCGATAGGCCTCGTAACCGAGCATCCGATTGGCGGAGCGCAGCGGGTCCAGCGCGGTCGCAAAAGCGATCATGGTGAAATCGGGAACAAGGAAGAACACAAACGACCGCTTGATCGGATGCTTGACGGCGTTCACGGGGAACCTCATCTGGCCATGACGCGAACAGGATGTCGCGAATAGCATAGCGTCATCAGGAAAAACCATTCCTGTCAATCGGCTAGGTGGCTTTGGCAAGATTAAATTTGCGACATGGGTCGCAAATGGGCAATCGCCGCGCGGTGCTGCTCAAACCAGGCCACCGTCAGGTTGTGAAAAGACGATGGAAGCGCAACAAAATAAACGCCGCCTCGGCGGACCGAAGCGGCGGCAGTCAACTCTGAAGCCGTGGCAGGGGAGCGCGGCTCTGGAGGTATTTTGTGTTTCTATGCAGTCCCGAACGGAAAACCGTTACACGATTTTCCTGGAACTAGTCTTATTCAGGCGACGAAGCCGAGGCGCGCCGCAGCCATGGCGCCGGTCTGGCCAGGCATGGTCTTGGCGAGGCGCTGACGCTCGAGCGCCGTGGTCAGGTTCATTTCGCGGCGGGCGAAGAGGCGGGCAAAAAGCTTCATGATCATCTCCAATCGGTTGCTCAGACGGGTCGCCTTCGCTTGATGGAGTGGGGCAGCTCGTTTGCTGACGGTGATATAGGCTTGTGTGAGCGGAAACTAAATCGCAAAAGCGAAGCGCTTGATATG
>NZ_RZSJ01000851.1:0-1791 GCF_003998025.1 Mesorhizobium sp. M8A.F.Ca.ET.021.01.1.1 | reverse complement strand
GGCAATGCGATGGATGCCGCCATCTGCGCCGCCGCCGTGCAGGGCGTGGTCGAGCCGCAATCGACCGGCATCGGCGGCGATTGCTTTGTCCTTTACTGCCCCAGGGGACAGAGCGAGGTGCTGGCCTTCAACGGCTCTGGCCGGGCGCCGGCGGCCGCGACCGTCGACTGGTATCGCGACAAGGGCTTTAGCGAACTTCCCAAACAGGGGCCGCATGCGGTGACCGTGCCGGGCGCCATCGACGCCTGGTGCCGGCTGCTGGAAGACCATGGCAGCAAGAGCCTGGCCGAGGTGCTGGCGCCGGCGATCCACTATGCCGAGAACGGCTATGTCGTGCACGACCGCGTCGCCTTCGACTGGGCCGAACCCGAAACCGACCTTTCCGCCGACGAGCATGCCGCCCGCATCTTCCTGCCGGGTGGCGTGGCGCCCAAGGCCGGCGACGTGCACCGGCAGCCGGAGCTTGCCGCCACCCTGCGCATCATCGCCAAACAGGGCCGCGCCGGTTTCTACGAAGGCGCGATGGCCGACGACATGGTGCGCCGGCTCAAGGAACTGGGCGGGCTGCATTCGCATGAGGATTTTGCCGCGACCCGGGGCGACTATGTGGCGCCGGTGAGCATCAGCTATGGCGGCCACGAGATCCACCAGATGCCGCCGAACAACCAGGGCCTGACGGCGCTGTTGATGCTGAACGTGCTGTCGGGCTTCAAGCTTGGCGAGCTCGATCCCAACGGCGCCGAGCGCCTGCATCTGGAGATCGAGGCCGGGCGGCTGGCCTATCGCGACCGAGACCGTTTCGTCGGCGACCAGGACCGTGTCCAGGTGCCGGTGCGAGAGCTCCTGTCGACCGCCTATGCCGAGCGGCTGCGCGCCCAGATCGACCGCGAGCGCGCCATGACCCACCTGCCGGATGTGCAACTGCCCGGCAGCGACACGGTCTATATCTCGATTGTCGACCGCGACCGCAACGCGGTCTCGTTCATCAACTCGACCTATTATTCCTTCGGCAGCGGCGTGGTCGGCCCGAAGAGCGGCGTGGTCCTGCAGAACCGCGGCTCAAGCTTCCGCCTCGATCCGGCGCACCCCAACGCGATCGCGCCCGGCAAGCGGCCGATGCACACGATCATGCCGGGCATGGCGACAAGGAACGGCCGCGTGGTGATGCCGTTCGGCGTGATGGGCGGCGGCTACCAGCCCTTCGGCCATGTCCACCTTCTGACCAACATGATCGATTTCGGCATGGACCCGCAGCAGGCGCTGGACGCGCCGCGCGTGTTCTACAATGACGGCATGGTGGAGGCGGAGCGCAACGTGCCCACCGAGGCGATCGAAGGCCTGCGCCGGCGCGGCCACGCCATCGCCGAGCCGCACCATCCGCTCGGCGGCGGACAGGCGGTGCTGATCGACTGGGAGAAGGGAACGCTGACCGGGGCGTCGGACCCGCGCAAGGACGGGATGGCGCTGGGATATTGAGGTATGGGTACCGGTAGAGCGTACTGATGGGATTCAGTTCAAGGTTGCTCGCTACTTCTCCAGGCGCTGGCGCTGCCCCTCACCTGCCTGCCGGCATCCTCTCCCCGTATAGTGACGGGGGAGAGGGACGCTCCGCTCCCTCGGCGCTTTTCTGCAACGCTGGCAGTTGGCGAAACCATCGGCGAACAGCCCTTTCCCCCGTCGCTATACGGGGAGAAATGCCCGGCAGGGCAATGAGGGGCGGCGCGAACCTCCGCTGGACTTTCACAAGCTTTGAAACATAGTCGGTGATCATGACCCAAACCCACCCAGACC
>NZ_RZSJ01000850.1:0-1827 GCF_003998025.1 Mesorhizobium sp. M8A.F.Ca.ET.021.01.1.1 | reverse complement strand
CCGCCGTTGGGCGCCATGGCGACCACATCGCGCCACATCGAGATGGAGGCATCCCAGCCGCAGAGCGGATCGGCGATGTATTTCGCCACCTCCGCCTCGTCGCGCGACAGCCAGTCGAACAGAGTGCGATGGTTGGGCACCGCCTTGCCCCAGGCCTGGAAGGTGAGTTTCGGCAGCAGGCGCGACGGGACATCGGAGCCGAGCCGCATCCGTTCCCAGGCGAGGATACCGAGCGCCACTTGGCCGAGCAGGCCCTGTGAGAAATTGCCGTTCCAGATCGCGGCGGCATGAATGCGCCTGGAATGGCGCAACAGGTAGTTCAGCGCCACGGACGCGCCCATCGAGTGGCCGAAAAGGATTACCGGCAGGTCAGGCTGCTCGCCGGCGATGAGATCGTGGATGGCGTCGGTGTCGGCGATCACCTTGGCCGGGCCGTCCGTGTCGGCGAATCTGCCGAGCGGCGCGTCGGGCGCCTTGGTCGCGCCATGGCCACGGTGGTCATGAACGTAGACGTGGAAGCCCCGGGCAGCGAGGAAATCGGCGAAGCGGTCGTAGCGGGCGGCATGTTCGGCCAGGCCGTGATTGATCTGGACCACCGCACGCGCAGGGCTGTCGGCCTGCCGGACGAACAGATTGAGGTCTGCGCCGGTCGACGAGCGAACCACGCGCTGCTGGCTGAATGGCATGCCGGCCGGTCTCCCCCTGGTTCCGCCTTTGTCATGTCCAAACGTGTGCGCCGGTGCCAGATTTGCGTCAATCTGGCCTGCCGGCTTTTCCGCGACGATCTTTCTTGCCACGGGCCTGCAAAATATCGCAATTCTGACATGGAGACAGCTTCAGTCTGTCGCCCACTTTCTTCCAGCCGGGGATTCTCCATGCGCATTGCTGTTATTTTCGGATTGGCCTTGTTGGCGGGCTCGCTGGCAGGCGCGGCGCATGCCGACGTCAAGATGAGCGGCACCTTCGTGGCCGACGCTGCGTGTCCCGCGACTCAGGCGATCAAGAACGGCAAGAACCCCGGCAATGTCTCGACCGATGCCGGACAGAGCTATCAGCTGCTTGCCGGCAACAAGGACACGCCGACCCACTACCTCATCCAGGTGCCGGGCGCCGATCCCGAGCGCCGCTGGGTGAAGGTGAGTTGCGGCCACCTTTCGGGCAGCAGCGCGGCGACCGTGCCGGCGGCGCCGGGTGGGCAAGGCAAGCCCGCCGCCTCGGGAAAACCCGAATATGTCTTCGCCTTGAGCTGGCAGCCGGCCTTCTGCGAGACCAAGTCGAACAAGACCGAATGCAAGGCGCAAAATCCTGGCGAATTCGATGCCACAAATTTCACGCTGCACGGTCTGTGGCCGCAGCCGAACGGCAATTTCTATTGCCAGGCTTCGGCCAGCGACAAGGCCAATGACAATCCGGCCCACTGGCAGGACCTGCCGCCGGTCAACCTCGATGCCGATACCCGCGCGGAGCTCGACAAGGTGATGCCGGGCACCGCCTCGAAGCTGGAACGGCATGAATGGATCAAGCACGGCACCTGCTACGGCAAAAGCCAGCAGGAGTATTTTTCCGACGCCCTCCATTTGATGCGCGAGGTCAACAGCTCGCCCGTGCGCGACCTCTTCGCCAGGAATATCGGTGGCAAGCTGACGGCGGACCAGATTCGCGGTGCCTTCGACCAGGCCTTCGGCGCGGGAGCAGGCGACAGGGTGCGGGTGTCCTGCGTCATCGATCCGTCGAACGGCCGGCGGCTGATCGGCGAACTGACGCTCGGCCTTGCCGGCCCGATCGGCCCGAACAGCTCGCTCAAGGACCTGCTGCTGGCCTCGGTGC
>NZ_RZSJ01000084.1:0-15187 GCF_003998025.1 Mesorhizobium sp. M8A.F.Ca.ET.021.01.1.1 | reverse complement strand
CTCCCTGATGACCGCTGCTGGCAGCGGCACATCTCCGCGCAGGACGTTCCAGCCCAGCGAACCGACATCATGAAGACGGACCGCAACGCCTGGCGGAATGGCCTTGGTGGTTTCGTCCAGCACCAGATCGTCGAGCGGGTGAAGATGCATGTGAATTTCCGATTCTGTGCCACCCGCCGGATGCCGCGTGAACGCGGTCTGGCGCAGCTCTTACATGGTCCAGGTGCTTGCGGAAATCATATAATAGTTTGATGATGAGAAAAGATTTTTCTTAAACGAAAGATGGGTTGAGGACAAAAGAATGCGCATTTTCATAGCGGGGATGGACACGGAGACCAACACGTTCGCGCCCATCCCGACCGGCTACCACAGTTTCGAGGAAATGGGCATTGCGCGGGGCGACGCCACCTCGAAGGCATTGAACGAGCCGTCCTGCCAGCTGTTCGTGTGGCGTCAGCGCGGCGAAGCCGACGGGCACGAGATCGTGGAAAGCCTGTGCGTCTGCGCCGAGCCCGGAGGCATAACCATCCGCAATGTCTACGAGCAGTTCCGCGACGAGATCCTCGACGAGCTCAAGGCCGCCATGCCGGTCGACTGCGTGCTTCTGGCGCTGCATGGCGCTTTCGTCGCGGAAGGCTATGACGATACCGAGGGTGATCTTCTCGCGCATGTCAGGGCTGTCGTCGGCCCCGACATCCCGGTCGGGGCAGAGCTCGATCTGCACTGCCACACAACCCAGAAGATGGTCGACAACGCCACCGCCATCGTCGCTTACAAGGAATATCCGCACACCGACATCATGGACCGTGCCGGCGAGCTCTACCGCATTGTCGTCGACGCGGTGGAGGGCAAGGTCAGGCCGGTGATGGCGCTCTACGACTGCCGCATGATCAGCACCTTCCGGGTGCAGGAGCAGCCGATGCGCGGCTTCGTCGATGGCATGATCGCCGCCGAGGCCGAGCCTGGCATACTATCAGTGTCGCTCGGACATGGTTTTCCGCATGGCGACGTCGAGGATGTCGGAGCCCGCATGCTGGTCGTCACCAACGATGACAAGTCGCTTGCCGAGCGCACAGCCGAAAGGTTCGGCAAGCAGCTTTTCGCATTGCGCAACGACCTGATCCCGAAATTCCTCGGCATCGACGAGGCGCTCGATATCGCGCTCGCCGAGCCGCAAGGGCCGGTCGTCATCGCGGATGTTTCGGACAATGCCGGCGGCGGCGCGCCGGGGGACTCCACCTACATCCTGCGCCGGCTGATAGAGCGCGGCATCGGGAACGTGGCCAGCGCAATGTACTGGGACCCGATCGCCTATCGCTTCTGCGTCGAGGCCGGGGTCGGCGGTACCATAAACCTGCGGGTCGGCGGCAAGTGCGGCGTGTTCTCGGGCATGCCTGTCGATCTGCGCGTTACGGTAAAAGGCCTCGGTCGCGAGCTGACGCAGCTGTTCGGCACCATGCCGTGGCCGCTCGGGGATGCGGCATGGGTTACCACCGACGGCGGCATCGACCTGATCATCAACACGGTACGCACGCAGGTCTTCCATCCCGACTGCATGACCGCGCTCGGTCTCGATCCAAGCGAGCGGCGCATCGTCATCGTCAAATCCAATTACCATTTCCAGGCTGGTTTCGCACCGATCGCCAAGCGCATCCTGTTCTGCGCGCCGCCCGGTGCGACCCAGCCCAACTTCGCCGCGATCCCCTACACAAAGCTCAAGACGCCCTATTGGCCGAAAGTGGAAGATCCATTCGCGGCCGACGCGGCTTAGAGCGGTTCAGCGTTTGAAAGAATCGCCCGACCCGCTCTAGCTTCTTGTTTTTACGCAATTCCCAAGGGGAAGCGCTACGCGCTTCTCCCGGGAAAACCGCTACGCACTTTTCCTGGAATTGCTCTAAGCAATCGCATCATTCGGGGAGGAAAATACCGGTCGCGGCGCCGTGCGCGGCACCGCCGTATCGGTTGCGCGCGTGACCAGATGACAGCGGACTGCTCGCAACCCGTCGGCGGGTGCCAAAACCTGCGGCAGTTCGCAGCCGGTCGTCGCGGAAGGGCAGCGCTCGCGGAAGAAGCAGCCGGTCGGCAGTGTTCGGTTGCTCGGCAATTCGCCGGCGCGTGGTGCGATCGAGGTCAGTGGACGGTCGAAACTCGGAACGGCATCGAGGAGCGTCTTGGTATAGGGATGTCTGGGAGCGTCAAGCACGTCAAGCGTCGGGCCTTCCTCGACGATCTGGCCGAGATACATGACGGCGACACGATCGGCCACGTGGCGCACCAGCGACACGTCATGCGAGATGAGCACGTAGGATAGCTTGCGCTCCGCCTGCAGCGACAGCAGCAGATTGACGATCTGCGCCTGTACCGACACGTCCAACGCCGAGGTCGGCTCATCGAGGACCAGCAGCGCCGGTTCAACGGCGAGTGCCCTGGCAATCGCGATGCGCTGGCGCTGGCCGCCCGAGAACTCGTGCGGATAGCGATCGACATGCTCCGGCCGCAAGCCGACCGAGACGGCCAGTTCGGTTGCGCGCCCGATCAGTTGTTTGCGGGTGTAGCCGCCGCGAATGTGCAGAGGTTCGGTGATCAGGCGCCAGACCGGAAGACGCGGATCGAGCGACGATTGGGGATCCTGAAAAATGATCTGCAATTGGCTGCGCCGTGCGCGGTCCCGTTCGGTTCCCCTGAGTTTGATGGCACCGGCGGAAATGTCGGTCAGGCCGAGGATCGCCTGCCCAAGCGTGGTTTTTCCGCAGCCGGATTCCCCGACAATGCCGACCGTCTCGCCTTCGGCCACGCTGAACGAGACGCCATTGACGGCATGGACGTCGGCGCCGCCGAACCAGCCCGAGGTGACACGGTAGCGGACTTCCAGGTCTTCGACGGAGAGGAGCGGAGGCTGGGTCACGCGGCTTGCGTCTCCTCGATACGGCGCCAGCAGGCGGCGCGGCGGGCCGGCTCCATGGCAGCCAGCGGCGGTACCGAGACGCAACGATCATTCGCCTCGCGGCAGCGCGCTCGAAAGAGGCAGCCGGCAGGCGGGTCAAGCAGGTCGGGCAAGGTACCGGGGATCTGCTCCAGCGGCTGCTTGGGTGGCGCCAGCCCCGGCAGACAGCGTATCAAGGCGCGGGTGTAGGGATGGGCTGGCGCTGCCAGCACCGACTCGGTCGTTCCGGCTTCCGCGACCCGTCCCGCGTAAAGCACGTAGAGCCGGTCGCAAAGCTGCGACACCACGGCCATGTCATGCGATATGAAAACAACGGCCGTTCCCGTGCTCATCGCCTTGTGTTTGATGAGGCCCAGGATCAGCGCCTGCACCGTCACGTCGAGTGCCGTCGTCGGCTCGTCGGCGATAATGAGCTTGGGTTCGCAGGAGAAGGCCATGGCGATCAGCACGCGCTGTCGCATGCCTCCGGAAAGCTCGAACGGATAGGCCTGCATGATCCGCTCCGGCTCGCTGATCAGCATGTCACGCAGCAGCCCTGAGGCTTTGCTCGTCGCGGCCGCTTTGTCGAGACGCTGGTGACGGCGGATGACTTCGACGATCTGCTCGCCGATCCGTCGGGTCGGGTTGAGGGCGTTCATCGGTTCCTGGAAGATGGTCGACACCAGCCGCCCGCGCACGTGCTGGAGTTCACGCTCGCTGAGCGTCATCGGATCGTTGCCGAACAGACGGATGCCGCCGCCGGTAATGTGCGCGCTGCCCTTGGGCAAAAGCCGCGTCGCCGCCATCATGGTCACCGATTTGCCGCACCCGGATTCTCCCACGATGCCGACGATCTCGCCGGCACGGACATTGAGGCTGACCCCGTTCAGCGCCTTGATCGGCCCGCGATAGGTGCGGAACTCGAGCGAAAGGTCGGAGATTTCGAGCAGGACATCGCCGGACGGTTCGGTCATCGGCCACCCAGCCTGGGATCGAGCATGTCGCGCAATCCGTCACCCAGCAGGTTGAAACCCATGGCGCTGATCAGAATGGCCAGGCCGGGAAAGGTGACATACCACCACTGGTCGAGGAAATAGTTGCGCCCGCTCGACACCATGGAGCCCCATTCAGACGTCGGCGGCTGGGCGCCGAGGCCGATGAAGCTCAAAGCCGCCGCCGTCAGGATGGTGCCACCAAGATCCAGGGTCGCCTGAACGATGATGGGCGACAGGGCGTTAGGCAGTATGTGCCAGCGCAGCATATAGGCGGGCGAAGCCCCGAAGCTGCGCGATGCCTTCACATAGGTGCGGTTGCGCAGCGACAGCGTCTGCCCACGCGCCAGCCGCACATAGGCGGGCACCCGCACCACGGCGACGGCCAGCATGGCGTTGAACAGGCTCGGTCCCAACGCCGCGGCCAGCGCCATGGCGAGGATGAGTGCCGGCAGCGCCAGGAAGACATCCATCAGCCGCATGATCGCGGTGTCGACGATGCCGCCGACAACGCCGGACAGGCAGCCGATGATCGAGCCGATAAAGGTCGAGATGATGACGATGGCAAAGGCGATGCCGCAGGACGCGCGCGCGCCGAAGAGCACCCGCGAAAACAGGTCGCGCCCGACCTCATCGGTGCCGAAGAGGTGCTGCGGGCTGGGCGCGGCAAGCCGTGCTGCAAGTGAGATCTTGTCGGGCGGGTAGGGCGCCAGCAGGGGCGCGGCCATGATCACAAACAGCACCGCCAGCGCGATCGC
The DNA here is from genome assembly GCF_003998025.1 of Mesorhizobium sp. M8A.F.Ca.ET.021.01.1.1. Lineage (NCBI taxonomy): Bacteria > Pseudomonadati > Pseudomonadota > Alphaproteobacteria > Hyphomicrobiales > Phyllobacteriaceae > Mesorhizobium > Mesorhizobium sp. M8A.F.Ca.ET.021.01.1.1. Next base: position 10,514 of record NZ_RZSJ01000084.1, on the reverse strand, counting down.
GGCGCCGACCAGAGTGAGAGGACTTTCCTTCACGCGATACCACAACCGTCCCGCGCGAAGCCGCGCAGCCGGCCGGGGCGATGTGACGATGCCATCCGCCGCCATCAGCCGAGTTCCCTGATCTGTGGGTCGAGCACCATATAGGTCAGATCGACCGCGAGATTGATCAGCACGTACCCCAGCGAGGCGACGATGGTGAAGCCCATGATCGCGGGAAAATCGAGCGTCTGGATCGATGACACCACATAACTCCCCATGCCTGGCCAGGCGAAGATCGTTTCGGTCAGCACCGCGCCGTAGAGCAGATCACCGAAGGCGAGGCCAAGCAGCGTCACCGACGGGATCAGGGCATTGGGCAAGGCGTGCCGCAGGATGACCGCCGATCGCGACAAACCATTCGCACGCGCGGTGCGCACATAATCCTCCTGCAGGACATCCAGCATCGAGGCCCGAATCTGGCGCGTGATGATGCCGAGATTGGCGAAGGCGAGGACAAAGGCCGGCAGGATGAGGTGATAGAGCGACGACCAGAAGGCTTTCAGGTCGCCGGCGACCAGCGAGTCGACCAGGAAGAAGCCGGTGATGCGCGGCGGCGCGGCGATGCCAAGCGTGATGCGGCCGCTGCCCGGCAGGATCGGTATCTTGACGTAGAACAGGAGGATGAGCGCCAGCCCGAACCAGAATACCGGCATTGAAATGCCGGCAACCGACACGACACGCGCCGCCTGGTCGACCGGTCCGTCCTTGTAGATTGCCGAAAGCACACCGAGCGGCACGCCAATCATGATCGCCGTCACCAGCGCGGCGATGCCGAGCTCGAGCGTGGCGGGCAGGAACAGGGCAATATCGCCGGCCACCGGGCGCCGTGTCCGCAAGGACTGGCCGAGATCGCCCGACAGGAGTTGCTTGACGTATATTACGAACTGCTGGGTGACGGGCTTGTCCAGACCAAGCTCCTGGCGCACATGCGCCAACGTCTCGGCTGAAGCCTTGTCACCGGCGATCAGCTGCGCCGGATCGCCGGGGATCAAATGCGAAATCGTGAAGGTTATGACCGCGACGCCAGCCACCACGAAGACCAGCAAGACGAGGCGCCGAAGGATTGTTGAAATAAGCGACATGCCTTCGGCGCCGATTTCTATTCGGACTTAGACATATCGGCGATGTTGTAGACCTGGATCAGCATCGGATTGTAGACGTACCCCTTCACCGAGGATCGCATGGCGAAGATGTCGTTCTTCTGGAACAGAAGGACGTAAGGTGCATCCTCGTTGGTGATTTTCTGCGCGTCGATATAGAGCTGCTCACGCTTCTTCTGGTCGACGGTCGCGAGCGCCTGGGTGATCAAATCGGTCACTTTCGGGTTTTCATAGAAGGCCCGGTTGCCGGGGGCTCCCATCTTGGTGGGGTCGAACCAGATGTTCATGAACATGAACGGATCGGCGAAATCGGGCGTCCACGCGCCCGTCGCGATGTCGTAGTCGCCCTTGGCGACCAGTTCGCGCTTGGTCGTGTCGGCGACATTCTTCATATCCATCGTGACGCCGATTTCGGCGAGCGAGGCCTGCAGCGCAAGCCCCACCGGCTCCCAGGCGGAGTCGGCCTGCGAATAGGTGAAGCTGATGTGCAGATTGGAAACACCGGCGTCGGCAAGCAGTTGCTTGGCCTTCTCCAGATCGTAGCTGTACTGCATGCCCTGCGGGTCATGGCCCCACATGCCGTCCGGGACAGCCCCGCGCATCTGTTCGGCCTGGCCCTGCATGACGCCATCGACCAGCCCCTTGTAGTCGGCCGCATAGGATATGGCCTGACGGACCTTCGGATTGTCGAAGGGCGCTTTCTTGTTGTTCAAATAGAGATAGACGACATAGAGGCTGGGATTGCTCTCGATGACCACCCCGGCGCTTGATTTCATGGCCTCGGCCTGGTCGACCGGAACCTGGTCGATCAGGTCGGCGTCTCCGTTCTCCAGCTGCAGGCGACGCGATGACATCTCGCGTACGATCTTGAAGATGACCTGCTTGAAAGCCGGCGCCTTGCCGGCATAGTGGGGATTGGGATCGAGCGTGATCTGCTGGTTGCGCTCCCAGCCCGAAATTTTGAAAGCGCCGCTGCCGGCGCTGTGCTCGGCGAGCCAGGCCTTCGCGTCGTCGCCGTTGACCGCGTGCTCTTGCGCCTTGGGATTGACGATCGATCCGGCCGAAGTGGCGAGCGCCGACAGGAACGGCGCAAACGGCGCCGACAATTCGAACTTCACGGTCTGCGGGTCGACAATGACGACATCCTTGATGGTCGGGAACATGTCGCCCGGGCCAGCCGCCAGCTTTTTTACGCGGTCGAATGAATATTTGACCGCGGCGGCATCGACCGGCGAACCATCGTCGAACATGTGTCCCGACGCCAGCTTGAAAGTCCAGCTGAGGTTGTCGGGCGCAGTGGTCCAGCTCTCGGCAAGCTCCGGAATCACCTCGGTCTTGGCGCCGTCATATTTCACCAGACGCTCGTAGGCCGGAAAGATCAGCGTATAGCCGTTGTTGCTGACCTCGACGCCGGGGTCGGCCGTGGGCGGATCCTCGGCCTTGGCGATGACCAGGACATCCTTGTCGGTGGCCCAGCTCGGCGCCGCAAAGGTCAAGGCTGTCAAAGCGGCAAATGCCGCAAAAGTCGGCAGGCGACGTAACAACATGATGCGCTCCCCTCGAGCTTGTGTTTTGCATCTCTCACGGGATGACCGAGGGATGCCTTTCGCCCACGCTAACACCCGCATTTCGGATGGCAAGCCGATTTTTCTGATAGGAAAGATATTTTTCTAATTAGCCAAGTGTCATTTCCGTGTCGGCAGTCTCGCGCTCGTCATGAGGACGCACGCTTTTGGCGCCGTTGATGATGGTCTGCTCCGACTGGCCGGATGCCGACGTGCACACGCACAGGATCCGGGCCGGCGTGTCGCCGACGCTGACATAGGCGTGTCCCATCGTGCTTTCGAAGTAGACCGACTCTCCTGTTTTCAGCCTCAGCGTCTCGTAGACGTCGGTGTGCAGCTCGACTTCGCCTTCGAGGACATAAGTGAATTCCTGGCCGGGATGACGGATGAGCTCGCCGAACGTTTCGATGCTTTGCTGGGTGATTGACCCCAGCATGGGGATCATTTCCTTGCGCGACAGTTCCGTGCATAGAAAGCGGTAGACATAGTTGGGGGTCTCGACGATCCGCCCGTCCTCAAGCCGGCTGACGGCACGCGCGCCGTGCGCGATGGGGGAGGCGCTGGCCTTTCTCACGCCGAAGAGCTCGGTTATGTCGACCTTGAGCCCTTGGGCAAGCTGCAGCAGCTTGTCATAGGTCAGCGACATCTGGTTGTTCTCGACCTTCGACAGGGTGGAGACGGCGAGCCCCGACATCTGGGCGACCTGCGTCAGCGTCCAGCCCCGCTCCCGGCGCAGCAGTTTGAGGCATTCTCCCAGGCTTGGCTTCGAATCGCTCATGGCGGACCCTTTTCGACATTGGCGGCAGTCTAGGGTTGGGACTGGACAAAGTCGACTCGCAAGCGGCGCCGCCTTTATCATAGGAAAGAGGTTTGACCGATCGGAAATATTCTGCTTGGTTGCCGGCGCTTGCAAGAGGGAAGCCATGCAGGACGTTCTTATCATCGGCGGCGGCATGGCTGGCGCCTCGGCGGCTTTCTTTCTTGCGGCTGGTCGACAGGTGACCGTGCTTGAAGCCGAAGCCCATTGCGGCATGCACACAACGGGACGGTCCGCCGCTCTCTTCATCGAGGGTTACGGCAACGTCGCTATCCGCGCGTTTACGCGCGCCAGTCGGCGGTTCTTCCTCGAGCCGCCGTCCGGCTTCTGCGACGTACCCTTGCTGACACCTCGTGGCACGATGTCGATCGGCACGGCCGCGCAGAGGCCAAGGCTGGAGGCGCTGTTTGCCGAGAGGGTCGCGGAATCGGCAACAGCCATCGAATGGCTCGACCCCGACGCTTCCCGATCGGTCATTCCAATCCTGCGACCTGAATACGAGGCGAGCGCGTTTCTGGACCGTTCGGCGATGGACATCGATGTCGATACTCTTCACCAGGGCTTTCTGCGAGGCTCACGCCGTCAGGGCGCGCGGGTCGTCACCAATGCTCGGGTCGAGGCGATCGAGCGGATTGGTGGCACATGGATCGTGACGACCACGGCCGGCGTCTTCGAGGCGCCCGTCCTGGTCGACGCGGCGGGTGCATGGGCGGACCAGGTGGCCGCCATGGCAGGAGCCACGCCGCTTGGCCTGGTCCCGAAACGACGGACCGCAATGCTTGTCGAAACGCCACCCGGCATCAACGCCAAGGACTGGCCGGGCGTGATCGATGCCGACGAGATGTTCTATTTCAAACCATCCTCGGGAATGCTGTTGCTCTCACCAGCCGACGAGACGCCGAGCGAACCGTGTGATGCACAGCCCGAGGAGATCGATATCGCCATCGCAGTCGATCGCGTTCAACAGGCCGCCGCGCTGCCGGTAACGCATGTGTCGCGCAGTTGGGCGGGGCTGCGGTCGTTCTTTGCGGACAAGACGCCGGCGGTCGGTTGGGACCCCCATGTCGAGGGCTTCTTCTGGCTGGCAGGACAAGGCGGCTACGGCATCCAGACCGGACCCGCGCTCGGTCAACTGACCGCGGCCCTGGTGACCGGAAGCGACCTGCCCAAGCCATTTCTTGGCGAAGGCGCCGATCCCAGCCTGTTGTCGCCGGCCCGCTTTCATGGGCCACGACCGAGGTGAATGACTGTTGAGGCGCCCATGTTGCCGGACATGCGCGTGGCCTCGTCAGGACCGCCGGGCCCGGGCGATGCGCTGCGTGCTCCGGGTCGAGAACGCCCTTTCAGCTTTCCTTGCTTGAGGTCGCTCCCACCGGGAGTAATAGTCGCCATGGAATTCGTGAGGAGGACGAGATGACGGTGAATTTCGACCCGAGGGCGAAGGCCGCGACGCTCTACCACGGCGAATTCCGGCCGATGTTCATCGGCGGCCAGTGGGTTGCGGCGCAGTCCGGCGAGGTGATGCGGGCGCTCAACCCGGCGACCGGCGAAGTGCTGGCGACCGTGCCGCTCGGCGCAGCCGCCGATGTCGACGCGGCGGTGGCGGCAGCGCGCGCGGCCTTCGAAGGGCCATGGTCGACATTCTCGCCCTATGAGCGGCAATGCGTGTTGCTCAGGATCGCCGATCTGTTCGAGACTCATTGGGAAGAGCTCAGCGTCTCCGACACGCTCGACATGGGACTGCCGATCACGCGCACGCTGGCCAACCGGCGCCGCGTCATCGGCATGCTGCGCTTCTATGCCGGCATGGCGACCGCTCTGCACGGCGAATCCATAGACAATTCCATTCCGGGCGAGATCGTCACCTTCACCCGGCGCGAGCCCGTGGGCGTCGTCGGTGCGATCATTCCCTGGAATGCGCCGACCGCCGCCTCGATCTGGAAGATCGCGCCGGCACTCGCAACGGGCTGCACCATCGTGCTGAAACCCTCGGAGGAAGCATCGCTGACGCCGCTGCTGATCGCGCGGCTGATGCAGGAAGCGGGCGTGCCCGACGGCGTCGTCAACATCGTCACCGGAACCGGCGCCGAAGCGGGCGCGCGGCTTGCCGAGCATCCCGACGTCAACAAGATCGTCTTCACCGGCTCGACGCTTACCGGCCAGGCGATCGCGCGGGCGGGCGTCACCAATCTCAAGCGCGTCTCGCTCGAGCTTGGCGGCAAGTCACCGATCATCGTCTGCCGCGACGCCGATATCGACAAGGCTGTTCCCATCGCGGCCATGGCGGTGTTCGTGCATTCGGGCCAGATCTGCATTGCCGGCTCGCGCCTGTTCGTGGCGCGCGAGATCCATGACGAGTTCGTGCGGCGGCTCGCCGAGTTCGCCGGCAGCCTGCGCGTCGGCCACGGCATCGAGGCGGAAACCGAAATCGGGCCGCTGATCAACGCCCGGCAGGCCGGCAAGGTGGAGGGTTACATCAAGGCCGGCAGCGACGAAGGCGCCGAACTGGTCGCCGGCGGCTCGCGGCTGACGGGCGCGCTCTATGACGGCGGCAACTTCATCGCGCCGACCGTCTTCGGCGCGGTGTCGGACACCATGACCATCGCGCGCGAAGAGATCTTCGGGCCCGTCATTTCGGCGATGCCGTTCGACACGCTGGACGAGGCCGTCGCGCGCGCCAATGCGACGCCCTACGGGCTGGCCGCCGGCATCTTCACCACCAATCTCGGCACCGCGCACAAGCTGGCGCGCCGGGTGAAGTCCGGCTCGGTGTGGGTCAACATGTACCATGCCATCGACCCCGCCGTGCCGTTCGGCGGCATGAAGATGTCCGGCTATGGCCGCGAGGGCGGCATCGAGCATCTGCATGAGTATCTGGAGACCAAGTCGGTCTGGATCCAGACCGACTAGCTGTGCTGGTATTCAGGTGCTGGCAAGGCCCGCGTTCAGGAACTTTTCGTCATCTGAGGATTTGGATATAGGATGGACACCGAACAGAAGGGTGTTTTGCGATGACGACCAAACGGCTGGCGATTTGTGTTCTTGCCCTCGCAATGGGCTGCTGCATGTCTTCCACGGCATTCGCCGGGGCCAAGCACCGCCACAATCAACAGGGCGAACAGGAACGCTATGTTCCGGCCGAGGACGATCTCATCGATTTCCTGTTCGGCGGCCCGCGCTATTATGACCAGCAGTTGGTCACGACGGCCGCGGGGGCCTGCTCCTACCAGCGGACAGGGCCGGACGGGTTTGCGATAAACAAGATCAACGATCACCACTGCGGGAAGTAGACGGCCTGGCGCCTACGACGCTCGCATCAACTTGCCGTAGCGCTTGATCAGCCGGTCGCGCTTGAGGCGCGTCAGCCTGTGCGTCCAGAACAGCCCGTCGAGCTGGTCGATCTCATGCTGATGGCAAACCGCCAGCAGACCCTCGGCATCCTCGAACCGCTCATTGCCATCCAGATCCTGATAGCGGACGCGTATGCGGGCGTGCCGCTCGATGTCCTCGGTGACGCCGGGCATGGAAACGCTGCCTTCCTCATGACGGACCATCTCGGTCGAGGCCTGGATAACGGATGGATTTACATAGATTCCCGGCTTTGCCGCGGAAGGAAGCTGGATCACGACCAGGCGTTTCAAGATGCCGACATGCGGGCCGGTAATGCCTATCCCTGGCGCCGCGTGCATGGTGTCGATGAGATCGCCGGCCAAACCGTGCAGGTCGCCGTCGAACAGCTCTACGGGCTCGGCCACGGCACGGAGGAGGGGATTGGGGAATTTTATGATCGACCGAACCGCCATGGACCTCGTCCTATCCGCCAATCATCTTCGTCTGGTGGGGCCGTGCGACCGGCGAATACCGGCATAGCACGGACGCCATCACGGCTCCGCCAGGTCCGCACGGATTTCGGCATCGTGTTCGCCGCGCGCCGGGCATTTGGGCGGCGTCCAACGCGCGCTGGAAAAGCGCGGTGCCGCAGCCGCTTGAAGCGCGCCGTCCACCGCCTGCCATGTACCGCGCGCGGCCATATGCGGATGCAGGGCGGATTCATGCGGGCCCAGCACCGGCCCGACGCAGGCGTCGGACCCTTCGAACAGGCTGATCCATTCGTCACGGGGTTTCGCGGCAAAGATCGCCGCCAGCCGGTCGCCGAGCTCCGGCCAGAGCTCGCGATCGAACTGCCGGGCGAAGTTTGGATCGGCGGCGAGGCCAAGCCTGTCGAGGAAGAGCGCGTAGAATTTCGGCTCGATGCACTGGACGCTGATGAAGCTACCCTCCGACGTGCGGTAGACGCGGCACCAATGCGGCCCATCCAGAAGGCTTTGACCGCGCTCCGTTGCGAGGGCGCCGGACTGGCCGAGCGACATCAACAGGTTCATCATATGGGCCGAGCCGTCGACGATCGCGGCGTCGACCACGGTGCCTTTACCTCTGGTGCGCGCGTTGATGATGCCAGCCAGCATGCCGACCACCAGATAGAGCGCGCCGCCGCCTATGTCGCCGACCAGCGTCGGCGGCGCCATGGGCGGCTCGCCGGGCAAGGAGGCGTACCAGAGCGCGCCCGACAGGCCGATATAGTTCATGTCGTGCCCGGCGGTGGCGGCCAGCGGTCCGTCCTGGCCCCAGCCGGTCATGCGGCCGTAAACCAGGCGCGGGTTGACCGTGAGGCAGGCATCCGGGCCGAGCCCAAGACGCTCCATCACGCCGGGCCGGAACCCCTCGATCAGCCCGTCGGCGGTGGCGATGAGGCGCATCAGCACGGCCACGTCCCCGGCGTCCTTGAGGTCGAGCGCGATAGAGCGCTTGCCGCGATCGAGCAGCGAGCGCTCCGGCGCACCCGGCATGGACGCGTACTTGCGGTGGGCGACGATGACATCGGCGCCGAGATCGGCGAGCAGCATGCCGGCGAAGGGCGCCGGTCCCAGCGCTTCGATCTCGACGATGCGGATTCCCCTGAGCATCCCATCCTCCACAGCGGTCGACCCTTTGGCGCCTTGGTTATCGCGAACGTTTGGTATCGAGAGGGCGACGGTGTGTAACCCCGCTCTTTCGCCATTGAAGCATGTGCCGCCGGCATATACTTCAGGGCCATGAAAAAAATCGGTTTCCTGTCATTCGGGCATTGGACGCCCTCGTCGCAATCGCAGGTGCGCTCGGCGTCGGACGCGCTGCTGCAATCCATCGATCTCGCCGTCGCCGCCGAGCAGCTTGGCGCCAACGGGGCCTATTTCCGCGTGCATCACTTCGCCCGCCAGCTCGCCTCGCCATTCCCGCTGCTGGCTGCCGTCGGCGCCAAGACCAGCCGTATCGAGATCGGCACGGCGGTCATCGACATGCGCTACGAGAACCCGCTCTACATGGCCGAGGATGCCGGCGCCGCCGACATCATCGCCGGCGGACGTCTGCAGCTCGGCATCAGCCGTGGCTCGCCCGAACAGGTCATCGATGGCTGGCGCTATTTCGGCTACCAGCCGCAGGAAGGCCAGACCGACGCCGACATGGCGCGGCATCACGCCGAGGTCTTCCTCGACACGCTGCGCGGCGAAGGCTTTGGCCAGCCCAATCCACGGCCGATGTTCCCCAATCCGCCCGGCCTGCTCAGGCTCGAGCCGCATTCGGAAGGCCTGCGCGAGCGCATCTGGTGGGGCGCGGCCACCAACGCCACCTCGGAATGGGCGGCCAAGCTCGGCATGAATTTGCAGAGCTCGACGCTGAAATTCGACGAGAGCGGCAAGCCGTTCCATGTCCAGCAGGCCGAGCAGATCCGCGTCTATCGCGAGGCCTGGAAGACGGCCGGGCACAAGCGCGAACCGCGCGTCTCGGTCAGCCGCAGCATCTTCGCGTTGGTCGATGATCGCGACCGCGCCTATTTCGGCCGCGGCAATGAGAGCCGCGACCAGATCGGCTTCATCGAGGAGAATACGCGGGCGATCTTCGGCCGCAGCTATGCCGCCGAGCCGGATGTGCTGATCAAGGAATTGGCGCAGGACGAGGCGATCGCCGAGGCCGACACGCTGCTGCTCACCGTGCCCAACCAACTCGGCGTCGACTACAACGCCCATGTCCTCGAGGCGATCCTGAAGCACGTCGCGCCTGGACTGGGGTGGCGCTGAGCGCCGCGCCGTGTAACCATCCGCCATGGCGGGCGGTTCACGGAGGTTCACGGTATGGCGAAGAAGGCGTTGATTGCCTGGGGCGGCTGGGAAGGCCACACACCTGAGCGCAGCGCCAATGTCGTGCGCGACATGCTGGAGCGCAACGGTTTCACGGTGACGATCGGCCACGGCACGGCGATGTTCGCCGACCCGGACCTTGCCTCATTCGATCTCATCGTGCCTGTCATCACCATGTCGACGATCGAAAAGGCCGAGCTGAAGAACCTGACGCAGGCCGTTCGCCAAGGGAGCGGGCTCGGCGGCTTCCACGGCACGATGGGCGACAGCTTTCGCAATGAGCCCGACTATCAGTTCATGACCGGCGGCCAATGGGTCGCGCATCCCGGCGACATCATCGACTATCGCGTCGTCATCACCCGGCCGGACGATCCGATCACGAAAGGCGTCAGTGATTTCGCCTATAGGTCGGAGCAATATTACATGCATGTCGACCCGGGCAACGAAGTGCTGGCGACAACCACATTCACCGACGCGCATTTCCCCGGCATCGACGGTGTCGTCATGCCGGTCGTCTGGAAGCGCCGGTATGGCGCGGGCAAGGTCTTTTACAGTTCCCTCGGCCACATCGCGGATGAGTTCGCGGTGCCGGAAATGGCGCTGATGGTCGAGCGCGGCTTGCTGTGGGCCGCGCGGGGGTAGCGGCAAAGGGGGGCGTGACAGAACTCGACGGTGGACGTTGCGCTTTTCACTACTTCGCTCCCCGATCCCACCCGTAACCGCATAGGCGCCTGCGGTGCGTCCATCCTCCAGCCGCACCACCGCCGTCACGATCGAGCCATACGCGCCGCGCCAGGGGCTATGGAGGCGCTGGTGC
>NZ_RZSJ01000849.1:0-1827 GCF_003998025.1 Mesorhizobium sp. M8A.F.Ca.ET.021.01.1.1 | reverse complement strand
CGCTCAGGCTGATGAACGGCGTTTACCTGCAGCTGCACGCCTATATGCTTCGCATCGCCGTGCCCTACGGCACGCTGAACGGCAAGCAGTTGCGCATGCTCGGCCACATCGCCCGCAAATACGACAAGGGCTACGGCCATTTCACCACGCGCCAGAACATCCAGTTCAACTGGCCGGCGCTGTCGGACATTCCGGCGATCCTGGCGGACCTGGCCAGCGTCGAGATGCACGCCATCCAGACCAGCGGCAACTGCATCCGCAATGTCACCGCGGACCATTTTGCCGGCGCTGCCGCCGACGAGGTCGCCGATCCGCGCCCCTATGCGGAAATCCTGCGGCAGTGGTCGTCGGTGCATCCGGAATTCTCGTTCCTGCCGCGCAAATTCAAGATCGCGGTGACGGGAGCCGAGCGCGACCGCGCCGCCATCCAGACGCATGACATCGGCCTGCACCTGAAGAAGAACGCCGCTGGCGAACTCGGCTTCGCCGTCTATGTCGGTGGCGGCCAGGGCCGCACGCCGATGGTGGCGCGCAAGATCCGCGACTTCCTTCCGGAAGCCGATCTTCTGTCCTACTGCACGGCGATCCTGCGCGTTTACAATCTCTATGGGCGCCGCGACAACAAGTACAAGGCGCGCATCAAGATCCTGGTGCACGAGACCGGCGCCGAGGAAATCACCCGGCAGGTCGAGGCCGAGTGGCAGGAGTTGAAGGATGCGGAACTGAAGCTGCCTGAGGCGGACATCCGCGCCATCGAGGCCTATTTCGCGCCGCCGGCGCTGGCCGGGCGTCCGGAAGGCGACGCGGCCGTCAAGGTGGCGCGGTTGGATTCCAAGGGCTTCTCGGACTGGCTCGACCAGAACGTGGTGACGCATCGCCATCCCGATTATGCCGCGGTGACGATTTCGCTCAAGGGCATCGGCGAGGTACCGGGCGATGCGTCGGACAGCCAGATGGAAGCGGTCGCCGACATCGCCGAGAAGTACGCCTTCGACGAGTTGCGCGTCAGCCACGAGCAGAACCTGATCCTGCCGCATGTGGCGCGCGCCGACCTGAAGGCCGTCTATGACGCGCTGGTCGACATCGGGCTGGCAACGGCCAATTCCAACCTGATCTCGGACATCATCTCGTGCCCGGGCCTCGATTATTGCGCGCTGGCGACGGCGCGTTCGATCCCGATCGCGCAGGAAATCTCGCAACGCTTCGCCTCGCTGGAGCGGCAGCGCGAGATCGGCGAATTGAAGCTCAAGATCTCCGGCTGCATCAATGCCTGCGGCCACCACCATGTCGGCCATATCGGCATCCTCGGTGTCGAGAAGAAAGGCTCCGAGCTCTACCAGGTGACACTCGGCGGTTCGGCCGACGAGAACACCTCCGTCGGCGAGATCATCGGCCGCGGCTTCTCGTCGGAAGAGATCACCGACGCCATCGAGACGATCGTCGATACCTATCTCGGCCTTCGGCTCAACCCACAGGAAATATTCATCGACGCCTACCGCCGTGTCGGTCCCGCGCCGTTCAAGGAGGCGCTCTATGCTGGCGAAGCCAAGGCCGCTTGACCGTATTGCCGACGTCGAGGACGGCGCCGCCGCCAAGGCGGCGGGCCTCGATGCGCTCTATGGCCATTTGAAGCCGCTTGAGATCATCGAACGTGCGGCCAGGGACCTGTTCCACGACGAGATCGCCGCCGTGTCTTCGTTCGGCGCGGATTCGGCGGTGTTGCTGCACATGATCGCGGAGATCGACCGCACGCTACCGGTCATCTTCCTCGATACCGGCAAGCATTTCGAGGAGACGCTCGGCTATCGCGACGCGCTGGTCGCCGAT
>NZ_RZSJ01000848.1:0-1828 GCF_003998025.1 Mesorhizobium sp. M8A.F.Ca.ET.021.01.1.1 | reverse complement strand
TCCCAAGCTCTCCCGCGGCTGTAACCTCAGGTGGTACGGGCGACTTCGCCAAGCCAAGGTCCGGGCGGCCGCCCGGACCTTGGCTCAATCGCTTCAATCCCACGAAATCTCTCTCGTGTAGATACAAGGTGGCTCGGCGAAGCCGAGACGGAGTGGGGGTCGACCAGCGCGGCACAAGACAATTCACGCGCTAAGCCGTCATGCCACGCGATCGCCGCTACCAGCCGCCTGGAAATGCGCGCGTCCCGTAGCGCTATGGCGGGGCAAGAAACCCAACTCCTGGAAGGCCGACGCTTCTAATGCGGCTGCCACATCGGGATGATCGAGGCGGCCAGCACCAGCGCCAGCACGATGTTGAGCGCGCGCCATTGCCACTCGGTCTTCAATAGCCGTGCCAGTACCATGCCGGCCGCGCACCAGACAGACAGCGAGATGGCGGCGCTGAGGCCGTAGGTGGAGCCGAGCAGCAGCGCCAGTTGTCCTGGCCCGTCGGCAAGCGCGGCGAAGGAGGCCGCTGCGCCCAGCCCCATCGCCCAGCCCTTCGGGTTCATCCACTGGATGCCGGCGCCGCCCAGGAAACTGTTGGGCCTGGCCATCGCCACATCGAGATTGGGTGGGCCGGCACGGCCGATCTTGATCGCCAGCCAGACAAGATAGAGCGAGCCGATGATTTTCATCGCCACCTGTAGCGACGGCATGGCCAGCAGCAGGCCGGCCAGTCCAGCGCCGGCCGCGCCCGTCACCGTTGCGAGGCCGGTCGCACTTCCGACCAGCAGCGGAACGGAGCGGCGGAAGCCGAACCGCGCGCCTGAAGCGGTCGACAGGGTGGTGGCGATGCCCGGCGTGGCGGTGGCCACGAAGGCAAACAGTATCAGCGGCAGGATAGGCTGGAGCATGGGGCATCCTCGTCGGGAGATCCCATGGTAGACGCGGGCTTGCATTAGTAAATGCAATGTTTGCGATGGTCCGCATTAGCGTCTATAATGCAACATGATCCGCAATCTCGACACCAGCCTCGTGCGAACCTTCGTCACTGTCGCCGACAAGGCCAGCATGACGGCGGCGGCGAACGCGCTGCACCTGACCCAGGGCGCGGTCAGCCAGCAGGTCAAGCGCCTGGAGGAGACGCTGGGCTGCAGCCTGTTCGAGCGCGACCGGCGCGGTCTGCGCCTGACCCATTCCGGCGAGCGGCTGTTCGACAAGGCCAGGCGCCTGCTCAGCCTCAATGACGAGATCTGGTCCGAGATGGCGGGGAGCGCTGTCGCCGGCCAGGTGCGGCTCGGCGTGCCCTACGACCTTGTCGGCACCTTGCTGGCGCCCGTCCTGAAAGCCTACGCCGAAGCCTATCCGCAGGTTGAGATATCGCTGCTCTGCGCCTCCTCGCCGGAACTGGCGGCGGCACTGGCGGCGGGAACCATCGACCTCGCGGTGATCGAGGAGCGGGTCGGCCCGACCTCGGGCGAATGCCTGGCCGTCGACCGGCTCGTCTGGGTCGGGGCGAGGGGCGGGGCGGCCCGCGCCAAGCGGCCATTGCCGGTCTCGATCGTTGCCGACACCTGCGCCTTCCGGCCGGTGGTGCTGTCTGCACTCAACGCGCATGGGCTGGAATGGCGCAGCGTGTTCGAGAACGGCAATATCGACGCGACCACGGCGACGGTGCGCTCGGACCTGGCCGTCACCACATGGCTGGCTTCCACCGTGCCGGCGGACCTCGACATATTGCCGTTCGACGCCGGCCTGCCGCCGCTGCCGAATTTTGCCATCAACCTGCATCTGCCGGGGCATGGCGTGGGTACGGCTGCGCGGGAGTTCGCGCGGCATATACGTG
>NZ_RZSJ01000847.1:0-1833 GCF_003998025.1 Mesorhizobium sp. M8A.F.Ca.ET.021.01.1.1 | reverse complement strand
ATTGAGTTCGATCTCGACGGCGCGTTTTGCCTGGCCGATCGCCTCGGTCAGCACGCCATGGATCGAGGGCATGCAGCGGATCGAGAGCGGATCCTGTAGGGTGGTGGGCGCCGGCGCTTCGTCGCGGGCGAGAAGATCGTGCAGCGCCTTGGCGGCTTCCTGCTGGCCAGCGGCTGGCCGCGCCATGTGCAGGCGCGGGTCGAGGATGGTGCGGTTGGCGCCAAACCCTTCCATGGTCAGCGCGCCGGCCTGCTGCTGCTGGTCAAGGGCCGACAACGCGTCCGTGACCACAAGCGAGCCGCCGCCGGCGGAGACGGCGGAAGCGTTGATCAGCGACAGCCCATCCTTGGGCGCCAGGCCGATGGGGCCGAGACGGGCCATCATCAGCGCCTTGACCGCCGGCATGCGCCTTCCCTGATAATCGGCTTCGCCTTCGCCGATCAGCAGGCGGGCGATCGCGGTCATCAGCACCAGGTCGCCGGCGCCGATGGAGCCGAGCGACGGCATCACCGGATGGACGCCGGCGTTGAGGACATCGACCAGGGCAACGAACACTGCGGGCGACAGGCCGGAGCCGCCCGCCGACAGCATCGTCAGGCGGGCGAGCATGGTTGCCCGCACGGTTTCGACCGGCAGGGCCCCGCCGACCGCGCCGCTGCGGCCTTCGAGCAACTGGCGCTGGAAGGCGCTGGCGTCACCCTCGACCGACGTGCCGAGATTGGCGCCGAGACCGGTGTTCAGGCCGTAGATCTGCTGGCCCGAGGCCGCGGCCTGGTCGAGCACCTTTCGCGCCTTCTCCAGCCCGCCGATGACATCGGCTCCGATTTCCACCTTGCGCGCCTCGCGGGCGACGGCGGCGACATCGCCGACGCTGACGCCGGCTCCGGTGAGGACGAGCGCGCTCATGCGAAGCGTAGCCTCTGGCCGATGCCTTGCGCCTGTGCCTTGGCCAGCATCGCCTTGCCAAGCGCGATGTCGGACAGCGACAGGCCACGATGCCAGAACAGGATGGTTTCGTCGTCGCTCTGCCGTCCCGGCCTCAGGCCGGCGGCGATCTGGCCGAGTTCGGCATGCAGCGTCGTCTCGCTCAGCCGCCCGGTCTCGACATGGGCGCGCAGCGAGCCGAACTTGCCGCCCTTGCACTGGCCCCAATCGTCGACGACCATCTTCTGCATGATGTCGGTCAGCGACAGCTCCACCGCGCTCATCGTGCCATAGGGCACCACCAGCGCGCCGGGCTTGATCCATTCGGTCTTGAGCAGCGGTTGCGGCTCCGGCAGGCGCGAGGCCTCGACGACAATGTCGGCCCCTTCGACGCAGCTTTTCCAGTCGGCCACGGCAGTGACCGTCTTGCCGAGGGCGGCCGACAATTTGGCGGCAAAGCCGTCGCGGCTTTCCGGCCGGCGCGAGTGGACGCGGATTTCGTCGAAATCGAAGAGATGGTCGAGCAGGCGCACGTTCCAGTAGGCGGTGCCGCGCGCGCCGATATGGGCCAGCACTTTCGAGTTCTTGCGCGCCAGATGTTTGGCGCCGATGGCGGTGACGGCGCCGGTGCGCATGTCGGTGATGACGGTGGCGTCGAGGATGGCGCGCGGGGTACCGGTGCGCGGATCGAACAGATTGAGGATGCCGAATTCCGAAGGCAGGCCGTGAAGGTAGTTGTCGACATAGTCGCCGACGATCTTGACGCCGGCGGCGTCGAGCGGCGCGACGTAGCCGCGCAGGACATTGAAATGGCCGTGGAAGGACGGGTCGGGTTCGAGGTGGACACGCGGCTCGATCACCGTCTGGCCCTTGCCTTGTGCGATGAGCCCGGCCTCGACCGCACCGATG
>NZ_RZSJ01000846.1:0-1837 GCF_003998025.1 Mesorhizobium sp. M8A.F.Ca.ET.021.01.1.1 | reverse complement strand
GTATGCGACCGGCCGCGATTGCGAGACCGATGTCGTTGCCGCCCACAAATGGTTCAACATCGCCGCCATCAAGGGTTCGGCCCGCGCCGCGGAACTGCGCTCGGAACTCTCGGCGGCCATGTCGAAGGTCGAGATCGCCAAGGCGCTGCGCGAAGCCCGCGAATGGATGACCATGCACTGAGTCCCGCCAGACGGGGACGCTCCGGCCAAGACCGCTAAAAGACGGTCGGGCCAACAGGGACAAGGCTGCGCAGACAGCCAGGCCACGGGCCAACAACAAAAAGAATGCGGCAGGCCGACAGGTCCAAGCCGCGCGACGGACCATGATCCCGAAAGTGGAATCGGGGCTTCGGCAAGATCATGGCCAACAGGAAGACAGGGAAGGTGGGTTGGGTTCACAGCGCGGGGGGCGCCGGGGAAACAGCCTGACAGGCAAAAAGCCACGACCAGCCGGAACAAGGCTGGCGTGGCTTTTTGCGTGGATGAGACCGCGCAGGCCCAATCGAGCGGCGCCAATGCGCCTAGACAGGCCCGGTGAAGGATGAAATTGTCCCGCCTCTCTGGAAGAAGCGCGGCCGGGGCGGCCGCGCGTGAGTGGAGGAGTTCTATTGTCATGAAAAAAATGAGTATTTTGAGCGCGGCCATTTTCGGCCTGATGATGAGCGCGCCTGTCGCATTCGCCGACGACATCACCGTATCGGTGGTCGGCCCGATGACCGGACAACTCGCGACCATCGGCGATCAGTTCAAGCAGGGCGCACAGGCCGCGGCCGATGCCATCAACGCCGCGGGCGGCGTCAACGGCTCGATGATCAAGCTCGACATCGAGGACGACCAGTGCGACCCCAAGCAGGCCGTTTCGGTCGCCAACCGCATCATCGCCAACGGCGTCAAGTTCATCGACGGTCATGCCTGCTCGGGTTCGAGCATTCCGGCCTCGGCCGTCTATGCCGAAGCCGGTGCGCTGATGATGAGCCCGGCCTCTTCGAACCCGGTGCTGACCGACGCCGCGGCCAAGTCCGGCTGGCCGACGATCATGCGTCTTTATACGCGTGACGACGCACAGGGCGCCTTCATCGGCCCATGGATCGCCAAGAAGTATGCCGGCAAGAATGTGGTCATCCTGCACGACAAGAGCGCCTACGGTCAGGGCGTGGCTGACGCCGTCAGGGCAACCATGAATACCGGTGGCCTCAAGGAAGTCTACTATGACGCCATCAACCCCGGCGAGAAGGACTATTCGGCGCTTGTCACCAAGCTGAAGGATCTCAAGGCCGATGTCGTCTATTTCGGTGGCTACCATCCTGAGGCTGGCCTGATCCTGCGTCAGTCGGCCGAACAGAACCTGAAGTTCCAGCTGATCATGCCGGACTCGATCGCCTCGCCGGAGTTCTGGCAGGTTGCCGGCCCGGCCGGCGAGGGCACCATGTTCGTGTTCCCGTCGGATCCGCAGGCAAAGCCGGAAGCCAAGGCGGCCGTCGAGAAGATCAAGGCCGGCGGCTTCGTGCCGGAAGGCTTCACGCTGTTCTCCTACGCCGTGGTCCAGGCTTTCGCCGAAGGCATCAAGCGTGCCGGCAGCGACGATCCGGCCAAGGTTGCCGAAGCGTTGAAGAACGGCACGCCGATCAGCACCGTTGTCGGCGACGTCACCTTCGACGAGAAGGGCGACCTCAAAAATGCCAGCTATGACATCAACCAGTGGCATGACGGCAAGTACGCGCCGATCGCGCAGTAATCGCTCCGACGATCGGCTAGAGCAATTCTAGGAAAAGTGTGTAGCGGTTTTCCGTCCAGAATTGCGTAAAAACAAGAAGTTAGAGCGGGTCAGAGATTCTAT
>NZ_RZSJ01000845.1:0-1847 GCF_003998025.1 Mesorhizobium sp. M8A.F.Ca.ET.021.01.1.1 | reverse complement strand
GAGCCAGACGGCAGGCGGGTTGTCGACGAGGCTTTCGATCGAGAAGATGCCGAGGTCGACTTCGCCCCGCACCTGCAGCGTGTAGCGCCCGTCGACAAAGACAAAGGCACGGTCGCGCAGCACGATGGCGACACCGGCCGAGCCGCTGAAGCCGGTCAGCCATTTCAGCCGTGCGGATCGATCGGCCACGTATTCGCCCTGGTGCTCGTCGGCGCGCGGAACGATGAAGCCATCGAGGCCATTGTCGCTGAGCCATTGGCGCAGCAGCGCCACGCGCGGCTTGCCGACCGCCGGGTCGCCCGCGGAATCGAAGGTCTGGAACATGGTGGGCCTCCTTGGTATCCGCGCGACCGTAACCTATGGGCCTGGAAAAGCGGAATCGATTTCCAGCTGGCGCAAACTGCTACAGCGACTGCCGGGTGACAACCAAATGAGACTGGTCCAGCCATGGCGTGAAAGGGGACGGCGCCGGCATTCTCTCGGTGATGCCGCCTTGCCAACACGCATCAAGTTCTAGGAATTAACCTACGAGGATCGGCAACCGGCTTGCCGGCCTCAATGCTTGAGGTGGATCGTCACCCAGCCCTCGCGGTGCAAGGTACTGATATGGCGGAAGTTCTGGCCGACATAGGCCGAGATCACCGCGTCACGCTGACGGTCGAGGATGCCCGACAGCACGATCGAGCCGCCAAGCGCGATATGGCCGGCCATTTGCGGCGCCAGCCGCATCAGCGGCCGCGCCAATATGTTGGCGACGATGAGATCGAAGGGCGCGCGCCTGGCAAAGATCGGGTGGTGAAAGCCCGGCGCGGTCACTGTCTCGATCAGGCCCTTGACGTGGTTCAGCCGCGCATTGGCGGCGGCGACCCTGACCGCCACCGGATCGATGTCGGTGGCCAGCACCGGAATATGCGCCAGCTTGGCGACGGCGATCGCCAGCACCGCGCTGCCGGTGCCAAGGTCGAGCGCGTTGCGCGGGTGCTCGCGCCGCACGACCTTCTCCAGCATTTCGAGGCATCCGGCGGTGGTGCCGTGATGGCCGGTGCCGAAGGCAAGGCCCGCCTCGATCTCGATGGCGAGTTCGCCACTGTGGCGCTTCCTGCTGTCATGCGCGCCGTGGACGAAGAAACGGCCGGCGCGCACCGGCTTCAGGCCTTCCAGCGACCGTGCCACCCAGTCGATGTCGGGCAGCGCCTCGCGCTCGATCGATCTCGACAGAGCGAGGCCGGCGAGAATGTCCTTCAGCCGCGCCTCGACCGCGTCGACGTCGCCATCGGCGTAGAGCGAGACCTCGTGGATGTCGGCGTCTTCGTCGACCTCCAGCACGGCGATCGGCAGGCCTTCATCCTCGAAGGCCGTTTCGAGCGCCGCGAAGATGCGGTCTGCCTCGATCTTTCCGGTGGTGAAATGGAGCCGCGTCTGGGTCATGTGAATTTATGTTCCTCCAGGCCTGATCTTGTCCGAAAACCGGTTCCACTTTTCGGGATCAAGCTCTAGCCCTTCGCGGCGAGGCGCTTCAGCTTGGCAACGGCAGTGTCGGCACTCTCGCCATAGGCGATCGTGCCGGCGAAGTCGCCCTTGGCGTTGAGCAGCAGCACAGAGGCGGTGTGGTCCATCGTGTAATCGCCATCGCCGGTGTCGACCTTTTTCCAGTAGATGCCGAACGACTTGGCCATGGCGTGGACCTTGTCCGGGTCGCCGGTGATGCCGGTGATGCGGTCGGAGAAATTGCTGACATAGGCGTTCATCACCTGCGGCGTGTCGCGCTCCGGGTCGACCGAGACGAAATAGGCGTGCAGGCTCGTGCCGTCGTCGCCGAGCGTCTTCAGCCAGCCGGAGAGCTCGAA
>NZ_RZSJ01000844.1:0-1852 GCF_003998025.1 Mesorhizobium sp. M8A.F.Ca.ET.021.01.1.1 | reverse complement strand
TTCAAGGCCAACCCGGACTATGCGCTTGCCTGCGCGAAGACAGCTTATGATGCCGGCGCGCGCTGGGTGGTGCTTTGCGACACCAATGGCGGCACGCAGCCCTCCGAAGTGCGGGCAATCGTTGAAAAGGTCATCGCCGCGGGCATCCCGGGCCAGCATCTCGGCATCCACGCCCATGACGACACCGGCCAGGCGGTGGCCAATTCCCTTGCCGCCGTCGAAGCCGGCGTGCGTCAGATCCAGGGCACGCTGAACGGCATTGGCGAGCGCTGCGGCAACGCCAATCTGATCTCCATCGTGCCGACGCTGGCGCTGAAGCCGGCTTTCGCCGACCGCTTCGAGACTGGAATTTCAGCCGAATCGCTGACCGGCATCTCAAGGCTGTCCCGCGCCTTCGACGAATTGTTGAACCGTGCCCCGGAAGCGCAGGCCCCCTATGTCGGCTCGTCCGCCTTTGCCACCAAGGCCGGCATTCATGCTTCCGCGCTTGCCAAGGAGCCGGCGACTTATGAGCACGTGCCGCCGGAATCCGTGGGCAACCGTCGCCGCGTCATGGTCTCTGACCAGGGCGGCAAGGCCAATTTCCTCGCCGAGTTGAAGCGGCGCGGCATCGATGTGCCGAAGGACGATCACCGGCTCGACGCCCTGATATCCGTGGTCAAGGAGCGTGAGGCGTCGGGCTATGCCTATGAGGGCGCCGACGCCTCCTTCGAACTCCTGGCGCGCAAGATGCTGCATGGCCTGCCCGAGTTCTTCCACGTCACCTCGTTCCGCTGCATGATCGAGCGCCGCTTCGATGCCAACGGACAGTTGAAGACGGTATCGGAAGCGGTGGTCAAGGTGCTGGTCGAGGGCGAGGAGAAGATGTCGGTGGCCGAGGGCCATGGCCCGGTCAACGCGCTCGACATCGCGCTCCGCAAGGATCTCGGCAGATACCAGAACGAGATCGCCGATCTCGAACTCGCCGACTTCAAGGTGCGTATCCTCAATGGCGGCACCGAGGCCATCACCCGCGTGCTCATCGAATCGCATGACGGCACCGGCGCCCGCTGGTGGACGGTCGGTGTCTCCGAAAACATTATTGACGCATCGTTCCAGGCGCTGATGGATTCAATCATCTACAAGCTGATGAAGAACCGCGAGATGGCGGGGCTGGTGGCTGCGGAGTAAGTTGAACCATCAGCGAAAGTCCATTGATCCATCAGAACTTTGCGATGGTCTTGCCAAGGTTACTGGGCCATAGCGTTGGGCCATGGCCGCTGAAGCAATTGCCTCCGATACAGATTCAAAAGCCCGCCGCGGCTTCTTGCTGGCGCTGGGCGCTTATCTCTTGTGGGGGTTGCTGCCCTTCTACATGAAGGCGGTGGCGCATCTGCCGCTTGCCGAGGTCATTGCACATCGCATCGTCTGGTCGCTGCCGATTGCCGCGGCGGTCCTGGTCTGGGCCGGCCGCACGGCCGATTTCAAGGCGGCGATCCGCTCGCCCCGTACCATCGCCATGGCGGCGCTGACGGCGGCGTTGATTTCGGTAAACTGGGGCATTTACGTCTGGGCGATCGCCGTCGACCGCACCGTCGAGACAGCCCTCGGCTATTACATCAACCCGCTGGTCAACGTCGTGGTCGGCGCGCTGCTGCTTGGCGAACGGCTCGACCGGCTGCAGATCGCGGCGGTGGCGCTTGCCGCGGTTGCCGTCGCCGTACTGACGATCGATGGCGGCAAGCTGCCCTGGGTGTCGCTGGCGTTGGCGTTTTCCTTCGCCGCCTACGGCTTCTTCCGCAAGACGCTGCCGATCGGCCCCAGCCAGGGTTTCCTGCTCGAAGTGCTTTTGCTGTCGGTGCCGGCGCTGGGC
>NZ_RZSJ01000843.1:0-1863 GCF_003998025.1 Mesorhizobium sp. M8A.F.Ca.ET.021.01.1.1 | reverse complement strand
CGCTCGGCAAGCCGATCGACGAGGCGGCCTCCAAGGTCAAGGTCATCGGCATCGACTCTGGCGCCGACTCCAAGGCCTTCACCTCCTTCCTGACCACCGACAACGTGCAGGGCGGCCGCGTCGCCGCTGACGGTCTCGCCGCCGCCATCGGTGCCGCCAATGGGGGCAAGGTCGAAGGCAAGGTCGCGCTGATCACGGCGCTTCCCGGCGCTGGTTCGCTCGAGCAGCGCAAGCAAGGCTTCATCGAACAGATCAAGGCCAAGTATCCGGGCCTCGAGCTTATCGCCGACAAATACGCCGACGGTCAGGCCACCACCGGCCTCAACATCGCCACCGACCTGATCACCGCTAATCCCGACCTCAAGGGCATCTTTGCCTCCAATCTGATCATGGCGCAGGGCGTCGGCCAGGCGATCGCCGAGAACAACCTTGCCGGCAAGGTCGGGCTGATCGGCTTCGACAGCGACGAGAAGCTGATCAAGTTCTTGAATGATGGCGTCATCTCCGGCCTCGTCGTCCAGGACCCGTACCGGATGGGCTATGACGGCATCAAGACCGCACTCGCCGCGTCGAAGGGCGAGAAGGTCGAGGCGAATGTCGACACCGGCGCGAACCTCGTTACCAAGGCCAATATGAAGGATCCCAAGATCGACGCGCTGCTCAACCCGAAGCTCAAATAAGCAGCGTCGCGACAATCGTTTCCGGGGCGGCGTCGCCCCGGAAACATCCATCGGACGATTTGGAAATTCGCCTGCGTGCTTTAGGCTCCGCCTTCAAGATGCGTGTTCAAGACGCATCGCTGCGTACCCAACGATTGAGACCAATCTGGGAGGATTGTTATGACGTCGACGGCGCAGGAACTGCACCCGGCACCTACGCTGCAGCCGGGCAGGACGATCCTCGAACTCAACGGCCTCGAAAAGCGCTACCCCGGCACCCATGCGCTGAAGCCGGTGCACCTTGCCTTCAAAGCGGGCGAGATCCACGCCATTGTCGGCGAGAACGGCGCCGGCAAATCGACCCTCATAAAACTTCTGACCGGCGTCATGCCGCGTACCTCCGGCGAGGTCATCTGGGAGGGCAAGCCGGCGGCTTTGGCCACCCCGCACGAGGCGATGGCGCTGGGCATTAACGCCGTCCACCAGGAGGTGGTGCTGTGCCGCCATCTCACCGTCGCCGCCAACATGTTCTTAGGCGAGGAGGAGTCCCGCTTCGGCCTCCTGCAACAGCGCGCCATGGTCAAAGACGCGCAGAGGATCATCAACGGCCTCGGCTTCGACCTACCGGCGCATGTCATGCTCGGTGACCTCACCATCGGCCAGCAGCAGCTGATCGCGGCCGCCCGCGCCACCGTGCGCGGCACCAAGTTCCTGATCTTCGACGAGCCGACCGCCTACCTGACCCGCAAGGAGGCCGACCAGCTCTTCACCTTGATCCGCCGGCTGAAGTCGGAGGGCGTGACGATCATCTATATCAGCCATCGCATGGAGGAAGTGTTCGAGCTCGCCGATCGTGTTTCGGTGCTGCGCGACGGCACGCTGGTCGGCACCAGGAACATCAGCGAGACCAATGACGCCGAACTCGTCAAGCTGATGATCAACCGCTCGATCGAACAAATCTACCACAAGGATCATTTCACTCCGGGTGCCGCGATCGTCGAGGCCAGGAACCTCTCGGGCAAGGGCTTCGAAAACGTGTCGATGACAGTCCGTGCCGGCGAGATCGTCGGGCTCTACGGCCTGATCGGCGCCGGACGCAGCGAATTCGTCACCACGCTCTACGGCCGGCACAAGAAGTCGGCCGGCCAGGTCCTGTGGGAAGGCAAGGATGTCCAGATCAACTCCGAGCATGACGCGATCAAGC
>NZ_RZSJ01000842.1:0-1878 GCF_003998025.1 Mesorhizobium sp. M8A.F.Ca.ET.021.01.1.1 | reverse complement strand
ATCCAGCCGGGCGCACCGCTGTGCCCCGGGCAGGTGTCGACGCTGTAGAAAAGCTGCCGCTCGGTGATCCGGTCGAGACGCTCGGCATGCTCCCACTGCGTGCCCTCCGGCTTGTCGGCCGGATAGCCTGAAATGTGCAGCAGACGCGAGGCCCGGAGCCTGTCGAGATCCTGCCGGCTCGGCGACCACAGCCGGAAAAAACCCGGCGCCGGCGAGAACGGCCGCTCGAGTTCGATCAGCCCGACATCGTGCAGCGCGGATGGCCGACGGCGGTAGGGCGGATTAACGTGCCAGCGTTTCGCCCATTGCCAGCCGAAGGGGCGCGCGTCGCGGGACGCACGGCCCGGCGTGACCCGGATGCGCACGGCAAGGTTGGGCAGGCCAAGCCGCTGCCGGATCGGGCTAGTGATGCAGTGTGCGGCGGTCAGCAGGCGCGTCGGCGAGATCAGGAAAGCGGTGCAGCCGGTCAGCCTGCCGTCGCCGAAGTCGCGCTCGATATGGCAGACCGCGCTGTGCGGAAAGCGGTTGGTGTGCGCGACTCTGGCGCGGCCGTCGGTCGGCCCGACCACCGCATAATCCGCTTCGTCGGCCAGACGGTCGAGTTCGAAGGGCGCTGGCGAGAACAGCGTCATGTGTCTTGCTCGGCTTGTGGTGGCTCGGCTTGCGGCGGCGCGACATCCGGCGGAGCGACATCGTAGATCCCGCCTCCGCTTGCCACCTCCCGTGGGACGTCGGTCGCGGCCATGTCCGCGTCCGCTGCCGGGCCGAGCATGTCGCGCAGGCGGTCCACTAGAAGATGGGCCTCTTCGCCCCGGCCCTCAAGGTAGGCCGTCGCGCGATCCATGAACTCCTCGTCGGAACCAAATTGTGGTTCCGCCGGGCGCGGCGGGACCGAGCGCAGCGCCTTGACCTCCTGGAGAACGATGGCATCGAGGTCGGCCCATACCGACCTTGCATGAGGTGCGACTTGCCCGTGCATGGAGATCTCCCTTGGTTCAGTTGGTGTACATCAGCCCCGCTTCATCGAATGTGGTGCTGTTGGGGTCATAGAGCAGTGGCCGCTCCCGGTCCTGCAGCCAGCCCTCATAGTTCCGGGCCCGCCTTGGATGCATCGCCTGGCGGGTCAGGCGAGCCGCCTGGACCAGGACCTGGCCCGGTTGCAGGTTGCGGATCGCGGTGTTGACCCGGGGGTCGGCGCGGCTCGGCTGCCGGTAATGTTCGACAATCCTCTGCGCGATCGAATTGGTCCCCTTGGTCATGCCGATGCTGAGCGGACGGTCGCGGTCTATGCCGGCGCGGGTGATGCGATAGACCTGCGGCCCCGGCGCCAGGAACGGCCGCAGCAATGGATCGACGGCCTGGCCCCTGCCGGCGGCGGTGCGCGCCGCATCGATGGCGGCCAGCGACACCGGCGGCGTCCAGCCGCGCCAGCCCGGCAGTTGCGAACCCCGAGCCCGTGCCGAGGTCTGGCCGCGCGCCGGCCGCGGAGCACGTCCCCGCCGCACGGTGGCTTCGTCGAAGGAGGTGTCGCCGCCGCAACCGCAGCCGCAGCCACCGCTTGGAAAATGCCGGCGCCTGACCTCCACGGCGCGAAAGCCCTGTTGCCGGCGGCATTGTGCGCAGCCGCATGGCCGGCGGTGGCCGACTGCTTGCGCTGCCTCGTCGACCAGCGCGTCGAGTTGTTCGTCGAAATAGGACATGCCGGCTCCCTTCCTGCGTTGTGTTCAATGTCGCTTGCCCGCCGGAGCTAACCCGGCCCAGCATCCACCTTTGCGTCTGCCGCCGTCGCCCGCCGGCGCAGCCGCGCCACGGTTCTTTCCCGCTGTTCGATCGTGGGCAGCGGAAAGGAAGGCCGCGCCGGCCGTGGCGGCCTGATAT
>NZ_RZSJ01000841.1:0-1890 GCF_003998025.1 Mesorhizobium sp. M8A.F.Ca.ET.021.01.1.1 | reverse complement strand
TGATAGGCATAGCCGATATCAGGCTCGACCACGCATCTGCCGCCCATGGCCAGGGCTTCGGCAAAAAGGATGTAGTCTTCGCCGATCCTCAGTTCCTCGTCATAACGCAGCCGGTTTTCGTCGAGGAAACTGCGCAGGAAGATCGGCTTGAGGTAGCCGAGATTGAATTTCGATTCGAAGACGACATTGCCGGCGATGTAGGTGGCCAACGAAATCTCGCCCAGGCCTTCCAGATACTGGCGCGGGAACATCGCGTCCTCGACCACGCCGTCCTCACGGACGACCTCGAGATTGTCGACGGCGATCTCGGCGTTCGCCCTTTCGGCGCGGCCGATCATGGCGGCGATACGGCCGGGAAAGACGGCGTCGTCGGAATCGAGAACCGCGATCCACCTGCCCCGGGCGGCGTCGAGCCCGGCATTCCTGGCCCCGCCGGGGCCCCTGTTCTTGTCCAGCGCCAGGACGCGCACGATGTGCTCGGGATAGGCCCGCGCCGCATCGAGCGTGCCGTCACGCGACTTGTCGTCGACGACGATGATCTCGAGGCTGACACCCTTCTGGGCGATGGCGCTGGCGATCGCCCGATCGAGGGTTGCCTCGGCGTTGTAGGCGGCAATCACAAAAGAAACATCGGGAACGGAGGAAACGTCAGGCGGCACGCTTGCCTCCTTCCCCTGGTGAAGGCTGGCCGTAGAGGCGCAGTTCGCGGACACCGACAAGGCCGCTGACGACGCCGACATGCATGATGCCGCGCAGCACGCTGCGGTTCCTGCGTATCGGGCTGGCGACAACCGGAAGGGCGGCGGCAAAGCAATAAGCGGCCTTTGCCGCGGCAAGGGCGGCCTGCTTCACCCGTGCAATGCCGCCGGCGTCGCGGCCCAGGAGATGGCCGTGCGTCTGGCCGACCCGGAAACGGCGGCGGCTGAGCCAGTCGAATGCCGCCCTGGCCCGTGGCACGGCCTCATCCACCCATGCCTCCGGCGCAAACGCGATCCGGCCGCCTGCCTTGTGCATCTGGTCGAAGAATTCGGTGTCCTCGCCGCCGGTCTGGCCGCGCGCCAGGCTGAAGCGGCGGCCGCGCAGGCTGTCCGACCCCATGCGCAGCAGGACGTTGCAGGTGTAGCCGGTGCGGATTTCGCCGCGCACTCGTACCGGCAAGGTGGAATGGAAATCGCCGCGGCGCATCCAGTCCGGCGCATCCGGACGGTAAAGCGCGCGCACCGGGCCGAGCACGGCTGTTGCACCGCTTTCCTCAGCTGTCGCGACCAGCTCGGCCAGCCAGCGGGCGGTGGCGGTTTCGTCGTCGTCGATGAAGGCCAGGAAATCCGCTTCGCTGGCATCGAGGCAAGCGTTGCGGGCAATCGAGATGTTGCGCGCCGGGCAATGCCGGTAGCGGACCGTCAGCTTCAAGTCCCGTGACAGCGTCGCCACCAACTCCCTGGCGCTTGGCGTGTCGTCATTGTCGGCGACGATGACGCCGACCTCGAAGCCGTCAGGCATGGCAAGCGCCGCAAGCGAGCGCAGCGTCTCGGCCAGTTCCGGCCGCCGGAACGTGCACACGCCGATGTCGATGCGGCGGTTCCTGGTCTCAACCGCCATCACACCGCCCTCCGCCGTGCGCCGAGGCCGAGAAGCTGCAGCCAGAAGCCGACGGACCAGCCGAAATGCATGACCATCGCCGAGACGCCGGCAAGCGCGATATCGGCATTGCGCTGGCCGATGGCCGTCACCAGGCCGTAGCCCAGGCACACCGCCACCCACAGCAGCAGCGGCAGCGCCGCAATCCAGTGCACGAACGAGAAGGCCGCGAGAAGGACCACCGGGAAGACCGCCAGCGGCACCATCTGCCTGACCTTCGGGATCACCCGATGTTTCAGCACGTTCTTGGCC
>NZ_RZSJ01000840.1:0-1905 GCF_003998025.1 Mesorhizobium sp. M8A.F.Ca.ET.021.01.1.1 | reverse complement strand
GGCGACGGCTGCTGCGTCGCGGATTTCGCCGAGGACATTGCCGGGTTGATCCGGCACCTGCGGTTGGACCGGCCTGTCGTCGTCGGTCATTCTCTGGGCGGCATGGTGGCGATTGCCTTGGCCGCTTGGCATCCGGGCCTGGTCGGTGGCCTGGTCGTGCTGGCCAGCGCGTTGAAGCCCGGCTTCACGCCGGACCATCCGTTGCCGGTCGGCATCCGGGCCTTGCGCGACCCGATATCGCCAACCGATCCGTTCTTTGCCTGGTGGCATGCATGTGGGGCCTCGGTACCGCAGCCTTTTCTCGCCGGCCTGGCGAAGGAAGCTTCCGCCATGCCGGCGGCCCGCTGGCGCGGCATTCTCGATGAAGTCCGCATGACCGACCTGGCAGCCGAGGCACGGGCGGTGCGGGTCCGGACGCTGATCATCGCCGGCGCCTGCGATCCGCTTTTCGGCGAAGCGCACCAACAGGCTTTGGCCGAGGCGCTGACCGGATCCCGTCTCGTGTGGGCGCAAAATTGCGGTCACAATCCGCACTGGGAGGACCCGGCCTTTGTCGCCTCGGCGATCGCGGAAATGTTGACCGGCCGCTGATCATCTCAACAGCGATCGGGCCGTGGGCACCAGCCGCAACGTCTCTGCCGGCTTTGTGCTGACGGCTTGCATGCTCTGGATGAGCGCCCGCCACGCCGACGAAGCAGCGAGGCTATGGTTGGCATGGGCATCGGCGTCGTGGAAGCCGGTAACGGCGACGAAGACGTTTTCTCCGGCGCGCACGGGAAGTCGCGGGAACGTGTTTGCGGCCGGCTCCGTCACGAAGGCGCCGAGCAGACGCGCGCCGGTCTGGGCAAGCCGCGCAACCATCTCCGCCCGGAAGCGCCCGGCGACATCGGCCCCGGTGCCCGGCCGCAAATGATGAATCGAAATCTCAACCAGACCGGGCAACCCATTCCGATCGCTTGTGCTTTTGGCCGCCGATGGTCGGCGCAGCCCCGACAGATCGAAGCCGGCACCCGGCCACGCCGGTCGCAGCAGCAACACATCGTCGGAATCGATCATCGTCGCATTGGCGGCATCGCGGTGTGCGGCCCATACAGGGCCGTCATAGAACGCGCCCAAAGCGTCCTTGCGGGCATCCATGCTGTCGAAGCCGCGCATCCAGACGAACATGTCGGGGCGGTCCAGGTCACGGAATTGGCCGATGATGGTCATCCCCGCGTCTTCCTGGTTTTCGATGAACTCCGTGTCGAAGATCTCGATCAACGTTTCGCGCCGGCCGGGCTTCAACGTGTACTGGCGCAATTCGACGATCGGCGAGGCGAGCGCCACCGGCTTCGGCGTGGCATTCGGGGTCGGGTTCATCCGGCGTTCTCCAAACAGGTTGATCACCCTGTTTATAAACAGACCGGTTGCCCTGTTTTGTCAACATGCTATCCTTCGAGAATGTCAGCAGAGCTCAACATCCGGCCAAGGCGAGCCCGAAGCAAACGCATCAACGACCCTGAGGGCATGCGCCGGAAAGTGCTCGACGTCGCCGAAGACGCGTTTCAGGCACGCGGCTATCATGCTTCCAGCCTCGGCGACCTGATGGCGGCGGCAGGCGTCAGCGCCGGCGCGCTGCATCATCATTTCCCGACGAAGAAGGCGCTGGCGCTGGCGGTCATCGACGAGCGTGTGGCGGCGGCGGTCGAGGAGACGTGGATCGCCCCGGTGCAAGCGGCGGCTTCGGCGCGTGATGGCGTGCGTCAGGTGTTCGAAGCCGTGGCGGCGGAACTGGAACGGCAAGGTTTCGTGCGCGGCTGCCCGCTCAACAATCTGGCGCATGAGCTCTCGCTCGCCGATCCCGAGTTCCGGATTGCGCTTGCCGGCATCTTCGCTGCATGGCGCCAGGCGATCGCCGACAAGATC
>NZ_RZSJ01000083.1:0-15241 GCF_003998025.1 Mesorhizobium sp. M8A.F.Ca.ET.021.01.1.1 | reverse complement strand
ACCATGCTGAGCGTCCATCCGGTCAGCACCACGCCGATCGTGCCGCTTTCGCGGCCGGGCGGAGCGATGGCCGCGGCACTGGCGTAGATTGCCGGCATGGCGACGCCGGCGGCAATGCCGGCGACAAGCTGTGCCGCAACCAGCGCTGTCACGGTAGGCGCGGCGGCGCTGGCGACCAAGGCCAATGCCAGCAGCAGCAGGGCCGCCTGCAGCATCCGGCGCGCGCCGACCCGGTCGATATGGCGTGCCAGGAACACGGCGCTCGCCGACGTGCCGAGGCCGAAGGCAGCCGCTGCCATCATCACCATGGGAACGCTGGTCGAGAACGATACGGACACCGCCGGAGCGATCGGGCCCAGCACCAGCGAATTCGAGCCGATCACGGCGATGCATCCGGTCAGCAGATAGGCGAGGGCCGGGATGGGCGGTCTGGTGTCCGCGCCCAAGGCTGCGGCTTGATCGTTGTTCGACATATCATCATAATGGCCGCATTAAATTCCGTGACAATCGGGAATATCGATATGGATGAAGAAACAGATGGCATTCCGCGGAACAGGCCGGCGGCCCGGGATGTCGACGCGACCGACCGAAAAATATTAGGCGTTCTGGTCGACGACGCGACGGTCACCTATGCCGAGCTTGGCGATCGCGTCGGCCTGTCGCCGCCGGCAGCGCATGAGCGGGTCAAGCGGCTCCGGCGCAGCGGCGCCATCCGCAACACGGCCGCCATCATCGATCCCAACGCGGTGCGGAAGCCGCTGCTCACCTTCGTCCACATCGACACCAGTGGCTGGGGCAAGACCCCGGAACTGATGGCGATCTCGGAATATCCCGAGGTCGAGGAGATCCATACCGTCGCCGGCGATACCTGCGTATTGCTCAAGGTGCGTACCGAGGACACCAAGGCACTCGAAGGCCTGCTGTTGCGTCTCTACGAGACACCCGGAGTCACTTCGACGCGCAGCTACGTGGTTCTGGCGACTTACCTCGAACGGCCGGTGCAGCCCGGCATCACGGCGCAGTGGCCGACGCCGAAACACCTGGGCAAGCCGCTGTATTAGCTCCCCAGCCGGATGGTCTCGAAATAGGCGTCGGTGCCGACCTGGCCGCCCTTCAGCGCGATCTCAAGGCCGTCTATCGCGCCGCCGCCATGGGCGACGCAGAGCGGCGACCCCGGTGACTGCGGCAACGGCATGCGCACGGTCAGCGCGTCGATGGCCAATTGTCCGAGCGCGTGGCTGGAGGTGTCGCCGCCGGCAATCACGGCGCGCTTGAGTTTCTGCTCGGCGATCAGCCTGCGCAGGATGGTTCCCAGCGCCCGTCCGAGTGTGTTCCGGGCGCCCTCGATCCGGTCGATCTCAGCACCGCGATCGGCCTGTGGACCAAGCGCGGAGTAGAGGATGACGCTGCGGCCCTTGGCCAGGCTCGCCAACCCGGCCGCGACCGCCTGCTCGGTCGCTTCGCCGGCGCCTTCGCAGACCAGTCGCATCGCATCCATCTCGACGCCGTCGAACCCGTGAGCAAGCGCGTGGCGGATCTGTTTTTCCGTGGTAGGGGAGACGCTACCCGACACCACGGCGAGCCGATCCACGGGGCCGGGCGGTGCGAATGCGGCATGCCCCGATACGATGCCCTTGGCCGCCCATTCGGCCAGCAAGGCATATTCGGCGCCCGAGGATCCGACGACGAAACCATGGCCCTTCCCGTGGATACGCCAGAGTTGTTCGCCGACGCGTTTCTGCGTCTGGTGGCTGTCGACGTCGAACAGGACGATATCCTTGTCTTGCAGGACTTGGTCGACCGTCCGCGCGAGATCGTCCGCCTGCAACGTTGCCAGGTCGACTAGGCCGGAACTAAGGCTGGTCTGGCGCGAAAGGTGGACGAGCAAGTCGGCCTCGTCCATCGGCGTCACCGGATGCCTGCTCATCACCGGATGCCGGTCGATGCGGAAATATGCGCCGCGGAACGCCGCGAAGAGGTTGCCGAAGGCAGTGTAGCGCTTGAGCTGTGGCGCGCCGACCACCATCGGCACGCTTGCCGCCTCGAAAATGCGCCTGCCGATCTCGGTGGCGCGGCCGATGCTGCCGACCGCCGGGCTGGAATCGAAGGTCGAACAGATCTTGTAATGGCAGACCGCCCCCCCGAGGCCTTTCAGCCATTCGAAGGCCGGCGTCAGGTTTTCCTCCATCCATTGCGGCGTTTCGCTTCGGCTGATGCCCGCCAGGCCAACCGCGCGGCAATGCGAAAATCGCGCCAGCAGGGACTGGTCGGGCTGGCGCATGAACAGCACGGTCGGCACGCCGCCGAGTTCGAGCGCCTCCATGACGTCGGTCGACCCGGTGAGGTCGTCGCCGTAATAACTGAGGAGCAGGTTTTGCACGGCCATGCTCATGCCGCCCTGCCGTCGCCGAATTTCTCGATCGATCGCGCCAGTTCGACGTGATCGCGGGCATAGTCCGTCAGCGCGATGCCCTCGACCGCCGCCTGCCAGGCCTGCAGCACGGCCCGTACGCCGGCGCCGGGCCCGTCCGGATGGCTGACGATGCCGCCGCCGCAGAGGTAGAGGAGATCGAGCGTGCGGCCAGTGCGCCGATAGGTTTCGGGCGCCTGGCCGCCCCACTGGCCGGAGCAGGCCACGGGCAGCGCGCAATCGTCTGATGAGAACAGCGGCGTCGTCACCGCCTCGAACGAGCGGATGAAAGAATCGTCCGGCTCCCAATATTTCGAGCCGATGCCGTTGATCTGGAACTGGTCGACGCCGAGCAGCCGCCAGAATTGCTGCCAGACGCTGAAATCCATGCCGAGGCCGGGATGGCGTGTGAGGATATCCCAGCCCTTGCGGTGGGCATGCAGCACCAGCCCGGAACGCTTTCTCAGATATGCCATGCCGCCGAAGCCGATGGAATTGATGTTGACGACGGCGCAATTGCCGCCGGCTTCGAGCACGAGATCGTGGTTGCGCATCATCTCGTCGGGATCGGCATGCGAGATGCCGAAGGCGTACATCACCTTCTTGCCGGTCTTCTGCTCTTGGTCGAGGATCAGCGGCATAATCGCCTTCACCCGCTCGCCCAGCGGCGAATAGGCCGGGCTCATCAACTTCTCGTCGTCCTTGATGAAATCGACGCCGGCCTCGATCAGTTCGCCCACCATTTCGGCCGTCTCATGCGGCCTGAGCCCCAGCGCCGGCTTGACGATGGTGCCGATGATCGGTCGGCCCTCGACCCCGGTCAGCCTGCGGCTGCCGGTCAAGCCGAACTGCGGGCCCGGATGGGCGCCCCGGTATTGTTCCGGCAGCTTCATGTCGATGACGCGGATGCCGGACAGGCCCCTGATCGAATAGGTGCCGCCGATGGCGATGGTCATCAGCGCCGACAGGTCGGTGCCGATCGCGTCGAATGGGAAGCCGATGTCAACATCGGCGCGCCGGAATGGCCCGCTGCCGGACCCGGGCAGCGATGGTTGCTCAGCATCGGCCAGATGCCGGATCGCCAGCACGCGCGCCGCCACGCGCGCCTTCAACTCCTCGGTCTCGCC
Source organism: Mesorhizobium sp. M8A.F.Ca.ET.021.01.1.1 (assembly GCF_003998025.1). Classification (NCBI taxonomy): domain Bacteria; kingdom Pseudomonadati; phylum Pseudomonadota; class Alphaproteobacteria; order Hyphomicrobiales; family Phyllobacteriaceae; genus Mesorhizobium; species Mesorhizobium sp. M8A.F.Ca.ET.021.01.1.1. The sequence continues at coordinate 11,704 of NZ_RZSJ01000083.1, read as the reverse complement.
CGGCAGCGCGACGAAGGTGCCGGTCGACTGGTCGCTGGCGATCTTGGCCGCCAGCGCCTCGATGCTGCCAGGGGTTTCGATGCGATAGGTAAGTGTGATCATGGTCGACCGGCCGCTCGAAAAGGGTTCGAAAAAAGTTTTGTCGCGCAGGAAATCTGGTATAATGAGTACATAAGTATTGCAAGAAATATCCGAGTCTCGGCAAGAGCGGGCGGGCTAGGGCAATTCCAGGAAAACCGTGCAACGGTTTTCTGTCCGGAATTGCGTAAAAGCTGGAGCGTCCCCGCTCCAGGTGCGGGCATTCCGGTAATCCTGCCGGGAATGCTAAACAAGAACCGAGCCAGGGAGTGATTCGTCACGATGAACCGTTCGGAGCCGATCGTCCGGCGCAAACTTTCCGACGAAGTCTTTGCAAGGCTGAAGCGGCTGATCACCAGCGGCGAACTGCAGCCCGGCGACGACATGCCGTCCGAGCGCGAGTTGATGGAGCGCTTCGAGGTCGGCCGGCCGGCGATCCGTGAAGCCATGCAGGCGCTGAGCAATATGGGGCTGGTCGCCATCTCGCATGGCGAGCGCGCCAAGGTGCTGCAACTGACCGCCAAGTCGATCATCAAGCAGGTCGACGGCGCGGCCAAGATCATCCTGTCCTCGTCCAGGGACACGCTGGAGCACTTGAAGACCGCGCGCATCTTCTTCGAGCGCGGCATGGTCAGGGAAGCCGCGGAAAAAGCCACATCACAGGATGTGCAACTGCTGAAGGCAACCGTGGCCGAGCAGCGCGCCGCGCGCGGCGATTCCGAAGCTTTCATCTCCGCCGATATGAAGTTCCACACCCAGATCGCGTCCATTTCAGGCAATCCGATCTATGTCGCCGTCAGCGAAGCCACGCTGGGCTGGCTGAAGGAATACCACACCGAAATGCTGATCTGGACCGGCAAGGAAAAATACACGCTGACGGAGCATGAAGAGATCATCGACCGCATAGAGCACAGGGATGCCGACGGTGCCGAGAAGGCGATGATCAAACACCTCGAACGCTCGCGTGCTCTCTATGTGATGAATTCCGAGAAGTGACGCTCTAGCCGACACGCATAATGGCGTAGGGCGACATCACGAGATGGTCCTGGCCAAGCGTCGAAACATCGATCGGGACATTATTCGCCGTCAGGTTCGCCAGCCAGACGATGGTTTCCCTGGAGGCAGCGCGGCCGGCCAGCGCCAGAACTCGCGTCTCGTCACTGGTCGTAGCGGAAACATGCGTCAGTCCAGCCAACTCACAAAGCCCTTCGATGGCCCGGAGGATCGGCCGCGGCGTTCCTTGCGCGACGGGTTCGCCTGATCCGGCAACCACGCCGAACGGTCCGGCGAAGCTGGACAGTGTCAGCATCTCCAGTCCCGCAGGCGCGACGCGCGCGGCATAGCCGATCGTCCATGCGGCGGCGAATTGCGCGGCATGGCGGGGGTCGCGGTTCGCCATGGCGATGCGCTGTCCCCGCGAATTGTCCTTGGTCGCCCCACCATAGGGGTTCTGGCGCATGGCAATCGTCGATGGCCCGATGCGATACGGCTTTGTCCCGAAGATCGCCCGGGTGGACCGGGTGATGAAGGGAAGCGTCTCCAGCGACTGCATGACGCTGAGATCGTCGGCGGCATGCACGATCGGACAGGTGCAGTGGGTGATGAAATCGAGCTGGTCGGCGGGAACGCGCTTGCGGTTGAGCTCGGTGAAATAGCTGAACATGCCGCCGCCGAGACGGAGGCCGGGAAAGGCGCGGCGGGCGGCCGCGTAGACGTCCTCGAGCTGCGGACATGCCGGCCAGGGGCTGCCCGGCGGCGTCGACTGGCGGTCGACCGCGGGCGATACCGCGATGGCGTCCACCCGCAGGCCTACCTGGCGCAGCATATTGGCGACGTCGGAAAGTTCGGCGTCGAGGTCGCCGGTGCAGGCGGCCACGCATTCCAGCGTCGTCGAAGCGGGATAGGCGGCGGCGAGTCGGGCATGGGCGCGCAGCGCGTCGAGACCGTGGCCGCGCGTCGGATCGAAATGGAAAATCAGCTGCCGGGGACCGAGCCTTCCCAGCAGCGGTAAATCGGCAAGTGCCGCCTCCACATCCTCGGGATAGATGACGACGCCGATGTCAGGCAGCTTCGCGCCGGCTTGCCCAAGCTCGACGCGGACCGGCTCGGCCGGCACGGCCGAGGCGGGCAGATTGGCGTCGCCTGCGATGCTCAGGCTGATGGTCTGACGAAGGGATTGCCTGGCCGGCAGCACATAGGGCCATGGCAGCGCCAGCGGCCGCACATAGGTCTTGTAGGAGGCATCAGACCAGTTGCGCTGGTCTTCCATCTCGAATGTGTCGCCTTCCATCCGGCATTGCGCGACGACGCCAGGCCGCACCTGATGCGTGATGGCGCGCAAATCCTTGAACGGCTGCCACGGGTCGATCAGATCGGGCAGTTCCGTCTCTTCCACGCTGCCGTCGGTGTGCTCCACCGTCACCGCGCTGCCGGCGAGGCCGGCGATCGGATGCAGGATGCAGAAGCCGCATCGGTTGGTCTCGAAATCGCTCTGAGGCAACGCGATCACGTCGAAGCTGAGATTGCCGTCGGCGGACCCCTCGATCGTCGTGCGGAAGCCGAGCCGGCTGCCGCCCGGACCCGCACAGCTTGCCGCATAGCTGACGCGGAAGCCGCCATCGCGCTGGTCGATTGTGAGATCCGTCAGGACAGGCCCATAGGTGCCCCAGTCACGGTCGCGCACCACATAGGCGATGGCGCGCAGCACTTCGGTGCCGCCATGGCGGATGGTGCGCAGGTTGCCGTTGACCAGCTCCGCGCTGAGCGCGCCGGCCTGCAGCAGGATAGGCGCCGCTTCGGCCGTCCCGGTGCCGTAGAGATGGAAAGCGTCGGCCGTCATTTCAGCAGGTCGTCGATCTGCACCGGCGCGCGGCTTTCGGCGCCGGCATAGGCTGCTTCGACGAGGGCGAACGTCCTCAGATTGTCGGCTCCCGAGGTTGCCGGCTCCTTGCCGGATACGAGGCTGTCGACCCAGTGCTTCTGGATCGCCAGCACGCTTTCCTGGATGTTGTGCCATGGCCGCGAGGCCCAGGGCAGCAGCCGCGGCGAGACGTCCTTGACCGTGGTGCCGTTCTTGCCGGTGACGGTAAGCTGGTAGCCCTGCGCCAGCCGGATCGTGCCGTCGCTGCCGTCGAGTTCGACCAGTGTTTCCGGGAACGGCTCGGTAGCAAGCCTGGTGGCATAGCTGCAATCGACCACGGACGTCGCGCCGCCGGCGTGGTCCATGAGCATCGTCGCGACATCCTCGCCGGCGATCTTGGGATTGATGCGTGTGGTACGCGCGGTCAGGCTCGTCACGTCGCCGAGCAGGAAACGGGCGATGTCGAGGATGTGGATGCCGAGATCCTCAATGATGAAGCGTTTGCCCGTCGCCAGATAAGGCTGGCCCGAAAACACGTCATAGCCGGAGCGGAAGGAGATGCGTCCGAAGAACGGCGTGCCGATCTCGCCGCTGTCGAGCACGGCGCGCACCGCCTGGATCGGCGACTGCCAGCGAAAATTCTCATGCACCATCAGCGGCACGCCGGCGTCCGTGCAGGCCTTCACCATCGCCTTGGCATCAGCGAGCGTCGGCGCGAAGGGTTTCTGGCAGATGACAGGGACGCGGTTCTCGGCCGCCATCTCGACCAGCGGCCGATGGCTGCCCACGGTGGTGGCGATGTCTACGAAGTCGAGCTTTTCGGCCGCGAACATCGCCGCCGCGTCCGCATAGCGCCGCGCTACGCCGAACTGATCGCCGACGATGCGCAGCCGTTCCGGATCGCGGTCGCAGATGGCGACGATCGAGGCGCCCTCGATGTCGCGCCAGGCATGCATCTGGTTGACGGCGAAGAAGCCGCAGCCGATCAGCGCTCCCCTTAAACCCGCCATGCTCAGCCCGCCTTCGCCATCTGCATCAGGGTGACGCGCTGCTGCAACCGGCGCTGCGCCTGGTCGACGACGACGGCGACGATGATGACGAGGCCCTTGATCACCATCTGCCAGAAGGAACTCACCCCCATCATCACCAGCCCGTCCGACAGGATGCCGATGACGAAGGCGCCGACGATGGTGCCGCCGATCGTGCCGCGGCCGCCAGACATGGAGGTGCCGCCGAGCACCGCTGCCGCGATCGCGTTCAGTTCGAAGCTCTCGCCCGTCGCCGGGTGCGAAGCCATCAGCTCCGACGAGATGATCAGGCCGACGATCGCGGCGCAGAAGCCGGAAAACATGTAGACGAACATCTTGACCATGTTGACGCGCACGCCCGAGATCCGGGCTGCGCGCTCATTGCCGCCGACGGCGAAGATGTGGCGACCGAGCGGGGTGTAGCGGGCGAGGTAGGCGGCCCCCAGCGCCGCCACGACCAGGATCCAGATCGACACCGGCAGGCCGAGGAGCCGGCCAGCGCCGAGGAAGCCGAAGCCGGTGGTGCCCAATTCCGGCTTGCCGACCAGGTTGGGAAAGGTGCGGCCGTCGGAGGACAGCAGCGCGAAACCGCGCGCCACATAGAGCACGCCCAGCGTGGCGATGAAGGGCGCGACGTTGAGCCTGGTGATCAGCAGGCCGTTGACGGCGCCGATCGTTATGCCGACCAGAAGCGTGATCAGGATGATCTCGAAGACGTTGAAATAGACGGTGTAGCCGATCTGCAGGTCGATGCCGTTCAGCACGAGATAGCCGGCTACCATGCCGCACAGGCCGACGATCGAGCCGACCGAAAGGTCGATGCCGCCGGTGATGATGACGAAGGTCATGCCCATGGCGAGGAAGGCGTTGAGCGCGACGTGCTTGGCCATTAGGATCAGGTTCGCCGCCGACAGGAAGTTCGGCGCGGCGATCGAGAAGAACACCAGCACCGCGATCAGCGCGATGAAGGTCCGAAGCTTCATCAGCGTCAGCAACGCGGAGCCGCTGGAGGCGGAAGGAGCGGCCGCCTTGGCCGGAATGTCAGTCATCAGCGTTGCTCTCCATGTGCGGGGGCAAGTTGTGCGGTGGGTCCGTGGCCCAGCGCCGATGCCGCGACGATCGCTGCTTCCGTCGCCTCGGCGCGGTCGAACATGCCGGTCAGTCTGCCATTGCTCATCACCGCGATGCGGTCGGACAGCGCCATCACCTCGTCGAGATCGGAGGTGGCGAACAGGATGCCGAGACCATCGCGCGACAGCTTGCGCATGGTGCGGAAGACGTCGGCCTTGGCGCCGACATCGATGCCGCGGCTGGGTTCGTCCATCAAAAGCACCTTCGGTCCGGTGAGCAGCGCCTTGCCAATCACCACCTTCTGCTGGTTGCCGCCCGACAGCGACGAGACTTCCTGCGCCGGATCGGCGACCTTGATCGCCAGTTCCCGCACCATCTGCACAACGGCCTGCCGCTCGGCGCCGCCCCGGATATGGAACAGGCGTACGAAGCGCGACAGGCTCGCCAGCGTCAGATTGCTGGCGACCGAGAGGATCGACACCAGCCCCTCGCGCTGACGGTCCTCCGGTATCAATGCCAGCCCGCGCTGGATGCGGCGCGTCGTGTCGCGCTCCTTCACTTGCTTGCCGGCGATGAAGATCTTGCCGCTGGCATGGCCGTGACGGCCCATGATGCAGTCGAACAACTCGCTGCGCCCGGCGCCCATCAACCCATATATGCCAAGGATCTCGCCGGCGCGCAGCGCCAGCGAGACATGGTCGACCGCCAGCCCGCCAGTCACGCGCGGCAGGCAGATCTCCTCGGCGCGGAAGATTTCCGCGCCGGGCTGATGGCCGTCGGCTTTGGCGAAATCCTTGGCGTCCGAGCCGATCATCTGCCGCACGATCCACTGCGTATCGACGTTCCTCATCTCCTCTTGGCCGGTGATACGGCCGTCGCGCAGCACGGTAACGGTGTCGCCGATGCGGATCAGTTCTTCCAGGCGGTGCGAGATGTAGACGATGGCGACGCCGCGCGCCTTGAGGTCGGCGATCACCTTGAACAGGATTTCGACTTCAGCCGCGCTCAGCGCCGAGGTCGGCTCGTCCATGATCAGGATCTTGGCGTCGAGCGAAACCGCCTTGGCGATCTCGACCAGCTGCTGCTGGCCGATGCGCAAATCCTCGACCAGCATGTCGGGCCGGATGCCGGCCTCGAGCCGGTTGAGGAATTCGCCCGCCCGCTTTTCCTGCGCCTTGCGGTCGATCTTGCCCAGCCGGTTGGTGATCTCGCGGGTGGCGAAGATATTCTCGGCGACGGTCATGTTGCCGAACAGGTTCAGCTCCTGGAACACCATGCCGATGCCGCGCGCCACCGCATCTCCCGACGAGGAGAAGGAAACCTCTTCGCCTTCGAGCAGGATGCGGCCGGCGGTCGGCTGCTCGACGCCGGCGATGATCTTCATCAGCGTCGACTTGCCGGCGCCGTTTTCACCGACCAGCACGTTGACGGCACCCTTGCGCACCTCGAAGTTCGCCTGCTTGACCGCGACAGTGCCGGCATAGACCTTCGAGACGTCCTCCAGCTTCAGGATGACGTCGTGAGCGGGGCTCATGGCCTCGGCCCGATCTCGGCCTCCGCCGGCGTCACAAGGGGCAGGTCCTGGCCGCCTTCGATCGTATAGGCGCCGAGCACCTTGGCGGTCCGGCCCTCAAGTGCCTCGCGCGGCAGTTTGGACAGCACGGTCTTGTCGGCATAGGCGTTGAAGGCCTTCCCGAACTGGGCGAAGTCGATCTGGTTGGTGAAGTCGTTGAACTGGACGAAATCGAGGCTGTCCCGCAACGCCGTGCCGCGCATGGCCGGCCCGATCTGGACGCGCGCATCGGCCTTGCCGTCGCCGTCCACGTCGATATCCATCGTGCCCGCCCGCGACTGCGTGTTGGCAGTGATGATCTTGCCCTCGACTCGGACCGCGAAGGTCCATGGCGAATTCGTCTGCTTCCTGGGATTGCCGTATTTGGCGCCGGCCGCCGCCGGATCGGTTTTCGCCAGCGCCTGGACTTCGGCCAACGGTCCGGCCTTCTGGACGAGATAGGGGATGACCTTCGAGGCCCAGATGTCCTCGACCATCTTGTCTGGGTTGAAGGCAGGCGCACTATTTTCGCTCCGCGCCATTGGCGTCGGCAGGATCTTGCAGCCGCTCAGGCCAAGGCCAGCGAGCGCGGCGAGAGTTAGCCAGGTCAATGTCTTCGGCATGGCGATCAAAAGCACCCGGAACGTGAATGGAGGCGAGGGGCGAACCTGGGTCCGCCCCTCGCAATTATAGCGCGCCGGCTCAGTTCTTCAGCGCGAAGGTTTCGAGCTTGGCGGCATTGTCGCCGTTGATGAGCACGCAGTCCATCAACTGCTTTTCCTTCTCGGGCGACTTCTTGTTCTTGATGAAGTCGCTGGCCTGTTCGACCGCCATCTGCGCCTGGGCGTAGGCCGGCTGCAGCACGGTCGCCTTGATGCCGCCGGAGGTGATGGAATCGCGCACGTCGTTCGAACCGTCGAAGCCGACGACGATGACATCCTTGCGGTTCGCGGCCGCGAGCGCCGCATAGGCGCCCATCGCCATCGTGTCGTTGCCGGAGATGACGCCCTTGATGTCGGGATTGGCCTGGAGGATCGATTCCATCTTGGAATAGGCCTCGGTCTGGCTCCAGTTGGCCGACTGCTGCGCGACCATCTTCAGGTCCGGATAGTCGTCGATGACATCATGATAGCCCTTGGAGCGGATGCCGGCATTGGTGTCGGATTCCTTGCCGACCAGCTCGACGAAATTGCCCTTCTCGCCCATTAGCTTGACGAACTCCTGCGCGCCGAGCTGCGCGCCCTGGTAATTGTTAGAGACGATCTGCGCCACGGCGACGCCGGTGGCGTTGATCTCGCGGTCGATCAGGAAGGAGGGAATGCCGGCGTCCTTGGCCTTCTGCACAGCGGCGACGGTCGCGTCGGCACCGGCATTGTCGAGGATGATCGCCTTGGCGCCGCGGCCGATCGCGGTGTCGATCAGTTGGGACTGCTTGTTGGCGTCGTCGTCATGCACCAGCACCAGCGCCTCGTAGCCGAGTTCCTTGGCCTTGGCTTCGGCGCCGACGGCTTCCGCCTTGAAGAACGGATTGTCGTGCGATGGGGTGATGATGGCGATGAGGTCGGCCGCGTAGGCGGGCATCGCCGTGCCGATTGCCAGCACACCTGCGAAGGCGGCAAGCGTCATTCTGCGTGTCAGTTTCATGAAGTCCTCCCTTTGAAAAATCTGTGCCTCGGTCGTCGAGGCGACTGCATCTGAATTCGTCAGGCCGCGGAGAATGCGGACCACTTCGGCTCAAGCCGCCGATCGGCTTCTTCAGAGCCGATCCGCGCTCCCGTTCCCCGCCATCCTCCACTCGTCCCGGCTCGAACTCCCAGCGAAGCGTGCCCGATCCGAGCCAGCAACAATTTAGCCAACTGGTATGATGAGTCAACCACAAATTCAGGTGATATGTACCTGATGACTCGTTCAGGTAATCCGCTGGATGCTGGCCGCGATCTCTTCCGGCTCGAAGACGCGCTTCCAGTCGTCGCGCATCAGCACCGGCTTGCCGAACTCGATCGCCTTGTTGCATGCATCGGAGAACACGCCCTGGGTCTCACCGAAGATGACGGCGCCGAGCACGTTCATGTGGCCAAGCAGGAAATCGAGCGCCGCCTGCTGGTCGACGCCGCGCGCCACGACCTCGTCGACCGCTTCCTTCATGACGACCAGCAGCGAGGCGCACACGGTTTCCGAAAGGCCTGGCTCGAGCAGCGCCATCTGTTCGACGGAAACGCGGTGCGAGCGCATCACCGGCGCCCAGATGATCTTGGCGATGGCCTCGCCCTTGGCATAGTCGGCTTCCGGTCCCTGCATCAGCGCGCTGACCATGTGCTGCTTTGCCTTGACGCCGCCGAAATAGTCCTTCTTGGCCGCCATGTCGGTCTCGTCGTTGAAGATCGGCGGATGGCAGGGATGGGTGACGAAGTAGGTCAGGTCGGGACGATCGGGCAAATGGCCGGCGAAGGGTGCTGCGGCATCGAGCACGATCACCATCGTGCCCGGCGCAAGCTTGCTCTCGATGCCGGCCGCGACCTTGCCGATATGAGTGTCCGGCACGGCCAGGATCACCACGTCGGCGCCTTTCAGCGCCTCGTCGGCGCTGACCGTATCGAAGCCCAGTCCGGTCTTCAGCCGCTCACGCCCAGCCTCGCTGACCTCGACATGGCGGATCGTGTAGGGCGAGCCGCGGAAATTGGTCGAAAGGCGGTATCCCATTTTGCCGCCGGCACCGAACAGCGCGATCGTCGTCATCTAGCCCTTGCTCCCTGGTCTTGAACGATGGCTTAGCCGATCGTTGCCTTATATACTGGTATGATCACTCTACCACGTTTTGGCAAGAGGAAATCATCATCCGTCTGTCATTCCGGGCGGACCGCCTCGGGCGTCCGGATCGGATTTCACCGCGTCGCCGTCGCGTGCTGTAGAAGGCGGCCCGTCGCGACGGCACTTTCCAGCCCGGCATCGCCAGATCGAGGAGAGCAACGATATCCTGGACGATGTCCCGCGCGCCCCACGGCAGACCGCCGGTCTGTATGTGTGGTGATGATGGGGACGTGCAGGCTGGCGAACAGGTGGCGACGGCGCTTGTCGATCCGCTGAAGATCAACGTGCCTTATTAGCCTGCCCGCGATTGGAGTGCCTGAAGCGTCATGGTCCCCGGCCGCCAAAACACGCCCATGGATGCCATTATTCGCGGCGGCCCGCGGTGCTCACCGCACTTTGTCAGCGTGCTGGAGATCGCCAGGCGGCACGGCCCGGACCGTGAACGTTTGGTTCTGAACGCGCGCCTTCGCGCAACCGATTATCCCCGCTCGGGGAACATCGCCCTCAGCCCTTCGCGCGAGGCCTTGGCGATGCCGCGCTCGGTGATCAGTCCGGTCACCAGCCGTGCCGGCGTCACGTCGAAGGCGGGGTTCCTTGCCGGCGTCGCTTCGGGCGACACACGCACCTGGGCGATCTCGCCCTTGGCGGTTTTGCCCCAGACCAGCGACACCTCGTCGCCCGAGCGCTCCTCGATCGGGATTTCAGCGAGGCCGTCGCCCACTGTCCAGTCGATGGTGGGAGAGGGCAGCGCGACGTAGAACGGCACGTCATTGTCGGCGGCGGCGAGCGCCTTCAGATAGGTGCCGATCTTGTTGCAGACATCGCCATCGGCAGTCGTGCGGTCGGTGCCGACGATGACCATGTCGATCGCGCCGCGCTGCATCAGATGGCCGCCGGCATTGTCGACGATCAGCGTGTGCGGCACGCCGTGGCCGGCCATCTCCCAGGCGGTCAGTTGGGCACCCTGGTTGCGTGGGCGTGTTTCATCGACATAGACATGGACTGGAATGCCGGCCTCGACGGCGAGATAGATGGGTGAAGTGGCTGTGCCGTAGTCGACGGTCGCCAGCCAGCCGGCATTGCAGTGGGTGAGGATATTGACCGTCTCGCCCGGCTGTTTGCGCGCCGCGATCGCCTTGATGATTTCAAGGCCGTTCTTGCCAATGGCGCGGTTCAGCCCAACGTCCTCGTCGGCGATTTCACTGGCGCGCCGGTAGGCGGCCGTGGCGCGTTTTTCTGGCGGCAACGGCCGCAGGAAACGCCGCATCTCGTCCAGCGCCCAGCGCAGGTTGATCGCCGTCGGTCGTGTCTCGTGCAGTGTTTCCCAGACGGCATCGAGCGCTTCGTCGGATGCGTCATCCGTCATCTGCATGGCGACGCCATAGGCCGCGGTGACTCCGATCAGCGGTGCGCCGCGCACCCACATGTCGCGGATCGCGGTGGCGACGCCGGCGACCGTGCCGAGCTTCTCGATGCGGAATTCATGCGGCAGCCAGCGCTGGTCGATGATCTCCACCGAGCGGCCGTCGCCGCTGAGCCAGATGGTCCGATAGTGGCGGTCGCCGACGTTCAAATGCTGTTCTCCTGTTCGATCAGCGCGGCCAGGTTGTTGACCTCGTCAATGCTGTGAATCTGGTGCCGGTTGACGGCGATGTGGCGGCCGAATTTCAGCGCCTTCGCCTCACAACTGGCGCGTAGGTCTTCATCGGCAATGGTCTCGAAGTCGGCATTGTGGGCGAGGCCGAGGATGCGTCTGTGCACCTCGATGCCGGCAAAACCGAGCAAATCGGTCCAGATCTGGTGCAGCACATGGTCGAGCGCCTGCTCGGCGGCGAGTATGTCGCCCTGATCCTCGAACAGGGTCTTCTGGTAGAGCATGCCGGTGCGCTCGGTGCGCCACAGATGCGAGAACTCGGCGCGAAACACCGCCCAGGTCTCGACGACGACATCGAGCAGATAGGCGCGCATGGCATCGCGCTTGCCTTTCTGCTCATGTCCGCGTTGCGAGAAGAAGGACATCCAGAAATTGGCGAGCAGCATGCCGACATCGAAGGCCATCGGACCGTAGAAGGCGAACTCCGGATCGATCATCCGCGTTTCCTGGTCGGTGACCATGATCGAGCCGGAATGCAGGTCGCCATGTAGAAGCGTCTCGGCATTGGCGGCAAAGATATGCTTCAGCCGCTGTGCCTCGACCTTGAGGTCGCGGTCGGCCCGCAACTCGGCAACCAACGCGTCGAGCTGCGGGCTGGTGTGGCGGTTCATCTTGGCGTCGAAATAGGGGTCTGAGAATACGAGATTCTCGGT
>NZ_RZSJ01000839.1:0-1907 GCF_003998025.1 Mesorhizobium sp. M8A.F.Ca.ET.021.01.1.1 | reverse complement strand
AGCGCAGCGCCGAATGCGCGTTGCGGCCACGGATCGTCACCCGCGCCCACTCAAGCCCGCCCTCGACCGGCAGGACATCGCCCCAGGTCGGCTCGGCGACCAGCACCGCCTTGGCGAGCTTGCCCTTCTTCACCGCATCCATGGCGCCGAAGCCGCCGGCCTCCTCGTCGACGACGGAGTGGATCGCCAGCCGCCCCTGCAGCGTGATGCCTGCCTTGCGGATCGCGTGCGCGGCGGCGACGCAAGCCGCGACGCCGCCCTTCATGTCGACCGCGCCCCGGCCATAGAGCCGGCCGTCAGTGATCTCACCGCCGAACGGATCGACCGACCAGTCCTTCATCTCGCCGACCGGCACGACATCGATGTGCCCGCACAGGATCAGGCTGCGGTCTTCGCTTCCAGCCCATTCGCCGACCAGATTTGGCCGGCCGGGCAAGGCGTCCCACTGCTCGGTCTTGAAGCCATCGTGCTTCAAGATCGGCTCCAAGAGCGCCTGGACGTCCGCCTCGCGATTGATCGCCGGATTGGCTTCGAATTTGGGATTGACCGAAGGGATGCGGACCATGTCGCGGACCAGGCCGATCAGCCAGTCGCGGTCGGCCTCGATTTCAGCCTGCGCGGCATCGATGATGGTCTGGATATCGGCCATGATTGTTCCTTCCTCGCATCGCCGCGCCGGGCGCTTCGACGCTATTTCCTCGGGGTTCTTGGTTTGGTGGTTTCGGTGTCGAAGGGCGACAGGCCGGCATGGAGGGTAACGGCATTGGCGCTGCGGATTTTCTCGATGTCCTCGATGCGCTTGCGTACCCCGGCGCCATGGCCTTCCAACGCATGGGCAAAAACGGTTTCCATCTGCGCGACGGCGGTCGCCAGCGTGTCGAAGGGCGAGTTGGCGTCGATCGCCGCCACCATGGTCAGGTCGGCCACGTCAGCGATCGGCGACAGCCACACATCGGTGAACAGCAGGACGGAGACGCCGCGTTCTTTCGCCTGCTGTGCAAAACTCACCACGTCCGACTGGTAGCGCCGGTAGTCGAACACGACGAGAAGGTCGCGCTTGCCAAGATCGATCAACAGGTCGAAATCGGCGGGGCTCAACGAACCGATGTCGCGCACGCCGGAGCGGAACTGCAGAAGGTAACCCGCAAGCATGGAGGCGATATGGCGGCTGAAACGGCCGCCCAGCAGCACGACCTGGCCCTTGGTCTCGAGCAGCAGGTTGACGGCGCGCGTATAGGCCTGCAGGGGCACCGCCGTTCGCGTACGCTTCAGACTGTCGGAAACCGAATGGAAATAGGCCAGTGCCGTGCCTTCGCTGGAGCCGCCCGGGCGCTTGGCCTCCATCATCAGCAGCGGCGAATGCAGCCGGGATTCCACTTCCGTGAGCAACCGCGCCTGGAAATCGGCAAAGCCGACATAGCCGAGCTTGGTCATCAGCCGCGTCACGCTCGGGTCGCTGACGCCGGCGCGACGCGCCAGCCGGGTCGCTGTTCCCAACCCCGACATCGGATAATCGGCAAGCAGGACCTGAACGATCTTTTCTTCCGCCGACGTGAACGCCAAGGTGGCGTTGGCCAGTTCTTCGCGGATCGACATGGTCATCGCCTCTCGCCGGGGAAAGACGATTATCTTACAATTTCATGCCTGATTGTCAAATTTGGATAATATCTTACAGGCTTGCAGAGTCGACCTATCTGAAGCTGGCGATGGGCAGGAATTTCACCGCGGAGCCGGTGAAGCGGCGGTGATCGGACGTCTTTCCTCGTGGCTGGAATCCATCGAGATAAACCTGCTCCGGCGCCGTGCGGATGAAATTGGCGGCAATGACGGGCGCCGCCATCGAGCCGGCTCCTGCGCTGCCGCGACCGCTTTCACGCGGACGGCCGGTCAATGCCGCGGGTACAATG
>NZ_RZSJ01000838.1:0-1915 GCF_003998025.1 Mesorhizobium sp. M8A.F.Ca.ET.021.01.1.1 | reverse complement strand
GCACTGGCGCTCTCGGGCGCGGCTGCCAGAGACCGGCATCGTCGCCATAGGCAGCCGCGCCCGAGAGCGCCAGTGCCAGCGACGTAAGCGCCGTCGTCTTCCAGAGATGCCTGGCAATACTCGAACGGCGATAGCCGGCGCGCACGTGGAAACCCTCCCCACGCGCCGCCATCCCACCAACTTGCCGAGACTTCTCGGTAGTTCCCATCCCCTGGCGAGCCCTTCTGGGACTACACGTCCCGCGTGCCGATATTTACTGGAATTCTATTGTATAGCGAGTCCCTAAAGATGCGGCTGCTGTGGTCGTCCGCCAAAGTTCTTCCCTGTGGCAATATGGACACAGTAAATTTGCCGGCTTGCTTGGCTGGACTCGCGGCTTCCAGGCCGGGTTGGAGTGTTGTATCAAGCCGTACTGCGGGAATACCAGCCGGGGCACAAGGAATATGACAGTTGCTTTAGCGCGAGCTAATATTTCAGGCTTGGCCGTAGGTATTGTCACTCTGTGGCTCATCCTGTCGGTCGCTGGACCCGCACTTGCCGAGGACGCGGCCAAGCCGGCCCAGCCCCAACCGGCCCAGCCCCAATCGGCCCCGCCCAAGCCGGCCGACGCCAATCCCTGGGCGGTGAACTGCTCCAGCGGCGCGACGAACACCGAGCTTCAATGCCAGCTGTCGCAGAACCTGACCGAAGCCAAGACAGGACAGCGCGTGCTCACCGTCACCGTGCGCCGCGACAATGCCAATGGCAGCCTCGCCATGCTGCTCGCTTTGCCGCACGGCCTGTTCCTGCCGTCCGGCGCCAGCTATCAGGTCGACCAGGGCCAGAAGACGACCATCGCCATCCAGACCAGCGACCAGAACGGCGCCTATGCCGCCACGCCGCTGCCGCCGGATCTGGTCAAGGCGATGAAATCGGGAACCAATCTGAACATCGGCATGGAATCCGTCACCCGCAAGCCGGTCACCATCCCGGTATCGCTGGCCGGCTTCACCGCCGCGCTGACCAAGCTGGAATCGATCAAGTAGCCATTGTCGGCCGCTTGATTGTCCGCACCCTTAATGCTCCGTTGCCGGTTCGGGCATATGGAGAAATTTCATGACGGGCTTTGTCGATCGCCAGCGCGCCACACATTTGATGCAACGCGCCGGCATCGCGGCGCTGGTGCTCTGCGCGCCCGAGGCCTTCCATTATGCGACCGGCGCGTCGATCGGCCCGGCCGGCCTGTTCCGGCGCGCCGGCGCCGGCTTCGTCGTCATCCCCGCCCGTCAGGACCTGCCGATCGGCGTCGTGGTCGCGGACTTCAACGCGGCGCAGCTGCGGACCTCGGCGCCCGAAATGTTTGTGCGTTCGCACCCGATCTGGATCGAATCCGCGCCGGTCGAGACAGGGCCTCACAGCCTTCCTCTGGCGGAGCGTATCGAGGCTGGCCTGGCTTCGCTCGGTCGCGCGCCGGATTTCTCGCGGCCCGCCACTTTCGACCTCGCCGGCTCGGTGCGCCAGCTGCAAGCCATGCTTCTCGATTTCGGGCTGGAGCGCGCCACGCTCGGCCTCGACCTCGACTTCATTGCTGCCGCCGATTTTGCCGTCATCCGGGCGTTGTTGCCGAACTGCCCCGTCGTCGACGGCTCGCCCGTGCTGGACCGGCTGCGCGCCGTCAAGTCGCAGCGCGAGATCGACCTCCTGCGGCAAGGCATCCTCCTGTCCGAGGCCGGCCTGGAACGGCTGCAGGTCGATGCCATGGCCGGCATGCGCCAGGGCGACCTCGTCGCGCTCTACCGGCAAGGCGTCGCCACGGCGGCGGCCGGGCTTTCGCATCCGGTCATCACGGCCGAATATGTGACGCTCGGCGCCCGGGCCAAGGGCGCGGACGCCGGGGCCGTGGCTGGCGATCCGCTGAAATGCGACATGGTCTGCA
>NZ_RZSJ01000837.1:0-1922 GCF_003998025.1 Mesorhizobium sp. M8A.F.Ca.ET.021.01.1.1 | reverse complement strand
TGCTTCTTCTGCAGCGCGCGATAGCGGGCGACGTTTTCATTGTGCTCGTCCAGGGTCGCGGCAAAGACGTGGCCGCCCGTGCCGTCGGCGACGAAATAGAGATCGTCGGTCTTCGACGGATTGGCCACGGCTTCGAGGGCCGCGCGGCCGGGATTGGCGATGGGTGTCGGCGGCAAGCCGCTGATCACATAGGTGTTGTAAGGCGTCTGCTTCTGGATGTCGGACTGGTAGATCGGACGGTCCGCCGGCTTGCCCTTGCCGCCAAACAGACCGTAGATGATGGTCGGATCGGACTGCAGGCGCATGCCCTTGGCCAACCGGTTCAGGAAGACGGCGGCCACGCGTGAGCGTTCATCGCCCTTGCCGGTTTCCTTCTCGACGATCGAGGCCAGGGTGACAAAGTCCTCGACGCTGGCCAGGGGCAGATCCGGCGCGCGCCGCTGCCACACCTCATCGACCAGTTTCTTCTGATCGGCGAGCAGCTTGTCGACCATCTGCTGGCGCGTTGCGCCACGCGTGAAGCGCAGCGTGTCGGTGGCAAGACTACCCTCGGGGGGCGTCTTCGACGGCATATCGCCGCTCAGGGCGGGTTCGTCGGCGATGCGCTGCAAAGCCTGCTCGACCGTCAGCCCTTCGGGAATAGTCAGCGAGTACATCACCGACTTGCCACTCTTGAGGAGTTCCATGATGTCGCGCATGGACGCCCTGGGCTTGATCTCGTATTCACCGGCCTTGAGCGCGGAATCGTTGCCGAAGGCACGCACGCCGAGGCGGAACACGCGGGCGTCGCTGATTAGTCCGCGGCGCTCAAGCTGGTCGGCGATATCCTGGACGCCGGTGTTGGGCTTGACGAGGAAGGTGTCGCCATTGGCGGAAGGGCCGGGTTCGGTAAACTCCTGCTTGCCGAAATAGAGGGCCACGCCTGCCGCCAGAACCATCAGCATCACCGAGGAGATGACGAAGTTCATGAACACGACGATCTGGCTGCGCGAAGCGCGCGACCGTTTCGGCGGCGGCGTTCCAGCCTCCGGCCGCAGCGCCTCGCTTGCCGTCTTCGGCACGATCGGCCCGGTATTCGCCGGCCTTTGCCCGAATTCTCCGTTGCCTGACGGATTTGTGTTCATTTCGCCCTACCGTTCGATCTCTCAACGAATCCCCTGCGGCAGAGTAGGGGCGAATATGGCAAAATTGACGGCACGCCAAAGCACCGCCCGGCAGCTCGGTCAGCCATTATAACGCTGGAAGACCAGCGAGGCGTTGGTGCCGCCGAAGCCGAAGGAATTGGACAGTGCCACGTCGATCTGGCGCGGGCGCGGCTTGTTCGGCACCAGGTCGATCGCGGTTTCGCGCTCGGGATTGTCGAGGTTGATGGTCGCCGGTGCGATATTGTCACGGATGGCGAGGATCGAAAAGATCGCTTCGGCGGCACCGGCCGCGCCCAGCAAATGGCCGATCGACGACTTGGTCGACGACATCGAAATCTTGGAAGCCGCATTGCCGACCAGCCGCTCGACAGCGCCGAGTTCGATCGTATCGGCCATGGTCGAGGTGCCGTGCGCATTGATGTAGTCGACATCGGCCGGCGTAAGCTTTGCCCGCTTCAGCGCCGCGGTCATGCAACGGAAAGCTCCGTCGCCATCTTCGGCCGGCGCGGTGATGTGATAGGCGTCGCCGGTCAGACCGTAGCCGGTCACCTCGGCATAGATCTTGGCGCCGCGCGCCTTGGCATGCTCGAGCTCTTCCAGAACCACGACACCGGCCCCCTCGCCCATGACGAAGCCGTCGCGGTCGCGGTCGTAGGGCCGCGAGGCGGTTTGCGGGGTGTCGTTGCGCTCGGTCGAGAGTGCCCGGCAGGCCGCGAAGCCGGCGAGCGAAAGTCGGGTCACCGGCGATTCGGCGCCGCCGGCCAGCATGATGTCGGC
>NZ_RZSJ01000836.1:0-1924 GCF_003998025.1 Mesorhizobium sp. M8A.F.Ca.ET.021.01.1.1 | reverse complement strand
CCGGAATACGGATCGATCCGGCAATGTCGGAGCCGGTGGCGATCGACGACGTGCCCGAAGCCAGCGTTGCCGCCGAACCTCCCGACGAGCCACCTGGCGTGAAGTCGCGGTTCCAGGGGTTGCGGGTGACGCCCCACCGCTTCGACCAGGTATAACCGGCGCAGCTGAATTCGGGCGTAGCCGTGCGCGCATGGACGATGCCACCGGCCTTGATGATGCGCTCATTCATCGTCGAGGTGTGGCCGCTTATGGCATCCCTGGACAGCAGCGAGCCATGCGACGTCGGCTTGCCCTTGATATAGCTCTCGTCCTTGATGCCGATCGGCAGGCCCTCGAGCGCGCCGGTCCTGGCGCCCTTGGCGTATCTCGCCTCCGCTTTCGCGGCCAGCTTCATCGCCTCCTCGAAATGCGTGAAGGTGAAGCAGTTGATCGCCGATTTGGTGGCCTCGGCGCGGCGGATGGTGGCCTGCATCAGTTCGACGGGCGAGAGTTTCCTCGCCTTGAACAGCCGCAACGCCTCGCTGGCGGGCATGTAGCAAAGGTCGAGATCGGACATAGAAAATCTCCCGCGATCACGTGATCGCACCTGGCATGAAGGTGGCCGGACCGCGCATCGCGGCCCGGCGGCTCTTTGTTGGGTTTGGCTGGTGGCGCTACTTCTGGAGGTCGGTCCAGATTTTCGTGTAAAGCGCCTGCACATCCGGCGGGCAGGCCGGCATGAACTGGCCCTTGGCGGCGAACTCCGCCGGGATATTCACCTCAGGCGCGTTCTTCATATCGTCGGGCATGAAGGCGTCCGAGCCCTTGATCCCGTTCGAATAGCGGGCGAAAGCCGAAATCATCGCGGCGTTCTTCGGGTCCATGATGAAATTCTGGAAGAGCTTGGCATTGTCGACGTTCTTGGCGTCCTTGAGGACGGCGACATTGTCCATCCAGATCGGAAAGCCTTCCTTGGGGTAGCCATAGACGATCTTGTCGTTCTGCAGCCGTTCGCGCAGCGATATGCCGTTCCAGTTGACGCCGGCGGCGATATCGCCCCTGCCCAGGCCATCGACCGCCGCATAGTCGAGCGAAAGCCATTTCGCCTTCGCCTCGACCAGCTTGTCGTGCACCTTCTTCAGCACCTGCATGTCGTTGGTGCAGTACTGGCCGCCTTCATAGGCGATGGCGAGGAACATGATGTCCCCCATTTCGGGCACGACATTGATCTTGCCGACGAGCTCGGCCGGCGGGTCGAGGAACAGCGCCGACGTGTTGGGGTCCCCGGCATAGACCGACTTGTTCACCGAAATGCCTGTCGTTCCCCACTGCCAGGGAACGGTGTATTTGCGGCCCGGATCAAAAGGAACGTCGACCCACCTGGGATCGACATTCCTGAAATTCTCCATTGCGTTGGGATCGGTTTCCAGCAGCAGGCCTTCGCTGATCCAGATCGGCACGACGCTGGCCGAGGGCACGACGATGTCATAGCCGGAAGCACCCTGGCGGACCTTGGCCAACGCGGTGTCGTTGGAGTCGTAGTCGGTCACGGTGACCTTGATCTTGTAGGTCTCCTCGAACTTCTTGATGAGGTCCGGGCTGGTGTAATTGCCCCAATTATAGATGTTGAGTTCGCCATCGGCGCGGGCAACGCCGGTTACGGCGAACAGCGACAGCCCGACGGCAGCCGCGGTCAGTTTCCAGTTCATGCGAGTTGCTCCCATTGTTGGGACCGGCGGCGGCGTCGCCTCGGGTCCATTCCTGCTGACGAAAGAAAGCCGTATCCGCCGACCGCAACCTCAAGGGTCTGGCGGAACCATCGGCGCACAGCACCTCGACGCACCGGACCTTGCCGGATGACTGCCAAGACATTCCCCTTTGTTTCGTAGCCATTCACCGGCGCATACCGGCTGGCCAACTCTGTTTTCGTTACAAGCGATAATTA
>NZ_RZSJ01000835.1:0-1924 GCF_003998025.1 Mesorhizobium sp. M8A.F.Ca.ET.021.01.1.1 | reverse complement strand
ATCTCGAGCTTGGCGGCAAGGCCGTGGTAGTTGGCATCCTCAATGTCACGCCCGACAGCTTTTCCGACGGCGGCCTGTTTGATGCTCCCGAAACCGCGCTGGTCCATGCGCGCCGCATGATCGGGGAAGGCGCCGCGGTCATTGATATCGGCGGCGAATCGACCCGGCCCGGCGCGGCGGCGATCTCGGCCAGCGAGGAGCAGGCCCGTATCCTGCCGGTGATCGAGGCGCTGGCGCGTGCAGGCGACGTGCTGATCTCGGTCGACACCTATCGTGCGGAGACAGCACGGCTCGCGGTGGCAGCCGGCGCGCACATCGTCAATGATGTCTGGGGTCTGCAGCGCGAGCCAGGCATTGCGCGGGTGGCGGCCGAAACCGGCGCCGGGCTCGTCATCATGCATACCGGCCGCGACCGCGAAAAGCTGCCCGACGTGATCGCCGACCAGTTGGCGTTCCTGGGAAAATCGCTGGAGATCGGGCGCGGGCAGGGTGTCGCCGACGACCATGTCGTGCTCGACCCCGGCTTTGGTTTCGCCAAGGAGACGGCGGCGGAAAACCTCGATCTGATGGCGCGGTTTTCCGAGCTTGGCGCGCTCGGCTTCCCGCTGATGGCCGGTACGTCGCGAAAACGCTTTATCGGCACCGTCACCGGCCGCGACGCAGCCGACCGGGCGGCCGGTACGGCGGCGACCAGCGTCATACTCAGGCTCAAGGGCGCGCATCTGTTTCGCGTCCATGATGTCGCAATCAACGTGGACGCGCTGGCCGTGGCGGATGCTATGCTGGCGCGGGACACCGGATCGGAACGCTGAGCCATGTATGTCATCCGCATGAAGAATTGCGCCTTCTTTGCCCGGCACGGCGTGCTGGACGAGGAAGAAGCGCTCGGGCAGCGCTTCTATGTCGATGCCTCGCTCACCGTCGAGCCCGGACGTGCGCTCGTCGATGACGCCATCGGGGAAACCGTCAATTACGGCGTTGCCTTCACCGTCATCGAGGAGATCATTACCGGACACAGGCGCTTCCTGATCGAGGCCCTGGCCCTGGAAGTCGCAAAGGCCCTCACCGGGCGCTTTCCCCAGATTCGCAAAGCCGAGGTCACCGTTCGCAAGCCGAATGCGCCGGTGCCTGGCGTGCTCGATTACGTCGAGGTGACCGTTGTCTGGCCCGAGTAACACCGTCTATCTGAGCCTCGGCGGCAATCTCGGTGATCCGGCCAAGTCGATGGGGGCTGCATTGCGCCTGCTCGACGCCGATGCCGACACTGACATGGCCGCCGTTTCCTCGCTCTACCGGACGCCGCCCTGGGGCAAGCTCGACCAGCCGGATTTCCTCAACGCGGCCGCAGCACTGTCGACGCGGCTGTCGCCGCGGGCATTGCTCGACCTCTGCCTCGATGCCGAGCGAAAGCTCAAGCGCGTGCGCGAGGAGAGGTGGGGGCCGCGCCTGATCGACATCGACATCCTGGTGTTCGGCGACCGCATCATCCATGAAACGGGCCTGGAAGTGCCACACCCGCGCATGCTGGAGCGCGCCTTCGTGCTGGCACCGCTGGCCGAGATCGCGCCGGACCTCACCATTGGCGGCAAACGCGTTGTCGATCGCCTGGGCTCGGTCGATGCCGCCGGCATCGAGCGCCTGCCGTCAGGCCAGGATTGGTGGCTGCGCTAGACCGCTGGTATCAGCCGGAGAAACCACCGTCATCCAGGAATGCTTTTTCCTCAGCGGTCGTTTCGCGCCCAAGCATCTTGTTGCGGTGCGGGAAACGGCCGAAGCGCTGGATGATGTCACGATGTTCCAGGGCGTATTTCAGATTGAACTCGGCCCTGGCTGTGTGAAGTTCAACCGACCGGTCCTGGTCGGCAAGATTTTCCGAATGCTCGAACGGCAAATAGAGGAATACGCGGACCTCCGGTTCCAGCGC
>NZ_RZSJ01000834.1:0-1939 GCF_003998025.1 Mesorhizobium sp. M8A.F.Ca.ET.021.01.1.1 | reverse complement strand
GCCGAAAGACCTGTCGCTGATGAAGGCGATCGTCGCCTATGGCCTGTTCGGTTTCGGCTATGTGGTGACGGCGACCTTCCTCGTCGCCATCGTCCGCCAAGGCGGCGGCAGCCGCGTCTTCGAGGCCGAAGTGTGGATGGTTGCCGGCCTTGCCGGTTTCCCTTCGGTCTGGCTTTGGCAGAAGATATCGGCGCGGATCGGGCTCTATGCCGCCTATGCGTTGGGGTGCTTCGTCGAAGTTGTCGGCGTTACCGCGAGCGTCGCCGCAGGCGGGCGCACGGGGCCGCTGCTTGGCGGCGTGCTGCTCGGCGGCACCTTCATTGCCATCACGGCGCTTGGCCTGCAGGCCGCACGGCAGCAGGCGCCGAAGTCACCCCGGCGCATCTTTGCCTTGATGACCGCCTCCTTCGGTCTTGGCCAGATCATCGGCCCGATCGCGGCCGGGCTTCTGGCCCAGGCGTCGGGCGATTTCTTCCTCGCCTCCATCGTCGCCGCGGCCGTCCTGGTCGTCTCCGGCGCCGTCACATGGTCGGCCGCGCCAAAATCGCCATGATTTGTGGTCTTGCTCTGCGCCTGAACTCGGGCAGGCATTTTCTTTCCCCCTAATGTGTGACCTTATGCCCGCCGAACCCACCTGATTTGCGCATAGATCGAGGAATTCGCCACAGTGTTCGTATCCTTCTTCCCGCAGCCGAAGCTTTTCTTCTCTTCGGCCGCCATCTGGAGCCTTGCGGCGATCCTGTTCTGGTTTTTCGGCGGGGAGCAATTGGGGGGCCTTGTGGGCCTTCCGCCGGCAGCCGCCGATGCGGCGCCCATCATCGGCATCGCCGTGCTGGTGTCGAAACCGTTCCTCTGGTTTTACATCTATTTCGCGCTTTGCGTGGCCATCTTCTACGCATTCTGGAGCTGGTATTCGCCGCATCCTTGGCAGCGCTGGTCGATCTTGATGACGGCGGTCATCCTATTTTTCATCTATTTCAACGTGCAGGTCAGCGTCGCCGTCAACGCCTGGTACGGCCCCTTCTTCGACTATGTGCAAGGGTTGATGTCGGGGACCGGAAAATCGACCAACGGCGAATTCTACACCGGGCTGGCCGACTTTTCGTGGCTCGCGCTGGTCGGCATGAACGTGCAGGTGGTCAATGCCTTCATCGTCAGCCACTGGATCTTCCGCTGGCGGACGGCGATGAACCACTACTTTATCGAGAACTGGAGCAGGCTGCGCCATATCGAGGGCGCCTCGCAGCGTATCCAGGAGGATACGATGCGGTTCTCGCAGATCATGGAGGATCTCGGTTCCAGTTTCGTCCAGTCGATCATGACCTTGATCGCCTTCCTGCCGGTGATGATCCAGTTGCAGGCCCATATCAGCGAACTGCCGATCATCGGCGCGATCCCGCAGCCATTGGTGGTCGCGGCACTTGCCTGGTGTCTGTTCGGCACGATCTCGGTGATGATTGCCGGCATGAAGCTTCCGGGGCTGCAGTTCCGTAACCAGCGCGTCGAAGCCGCCTACCGCAAGGAACTCGTCTATGGCGAGGATCATGCGGACAGGGCGCAACCCGCCACCACCGCCGAGCTGTTTGCCAATGTCCGGCACAACTATTTCCGGCTCTATTTCCACTACATCTATTTCAACGTCGTCCGGTACACCTACCTGCAGGCCGACAACATTTTCTCGCTGTTGATCCTGGGTCCGTCGCTGGTCGCGCACAAGATAACGTTCGGTGCGCTGAACCAGATCTCCAACGCCTTCGGCAAGGTGACGGGTTCGCTGCAATTCCTGCTTACCTCCTGGTCGACTATCGTCGAACTGCAGTCGGTCCATAAACGCTTGCGCGCCTTCGAGGCGACGCTGCTGGGTGAGCCGTTACCGGACATCGATCAGCGCTATCTGGCAAGGCAGGGTGCAGAAGACCCGGCTTAGGAAGTCTGGGAT
>NZ_RZSJ01000833.1:0-1940 GCF_003998025.1 Mesorhizobium sp. M8A.F.Ca.ET.021.01.1.1 | reverse complement strand
GGTTTGGCCGGGCCGGTACTCGCAGCGGATCTGCCTGAGCGGCAGGTCGAAGAAGCGCCACCGCCGGTCTATGAGCCTGTCGATGTCGGCGGATGGTATATCCGCGGCGACCTCGACTATCACAAGTCGAAGGTGGGTGACATCGACTACATCACCTATGGGGCCGCGCCTTGCCCGTGCGGACCTCCCGTCGGGGTCGCCGGCAGCAAGAGCTTCGACTACGGCAAGCTCAAGGGCGGCTTCTCGCTCGGCGGCGGCGTCGGCTACAAGATCAATGATCACTTCCGCACCGACCTGACCGCCGATTATTGGTTCAAGTCGAACTTCAACGGCGCCACCTCGGATCTCACCACGACCTCGACCGAAGTGTCGAAGATGAGCGCCTTGCTGCTGCTGGCCAATGCGTATGTCGATATTGGCACCTGGCATGGCATCACGCCCTATGTCGGCGCCGGCATCGGCGGTGCGCGCGTCAAGTGGGATACTGTCTACGATCCGAACACGACCGAGTCCAACCCCGGAACATCCAGCTGGCGCTTCGCCTACGCGGTCATGGCCGGCGCCTCCTACTGTCTGACCGACAAAGTCATCCTCGATGCTGGCTACCGTTTCTCCCATATTCAGGGCGGTCGCATGTTCGAGTATGGTCCAAGCGGCGCCACGCCGGGCGCCGGGCCGGGCTTCGATCACGGCTTCAACACCAACGAAGTGCGCGGTGGCTTGCGCTATCAGTTTGGCGGCAACAACGGGTGCAGCGTACCGGTTGCCTATCAGCCCGAACCCGAGCCGATCTACACCAAGTAATCGCCTAGAAGTTCCAAGAATTCGTCGACCGCCCGGCATCAGCCGGGCGGTTTTCGTTTGAGATGATCCGGGGTGAGTCCGTTCGAAATCAATTCGCTAACGCTCTGTTAGCCTTAACCGGCACTTAACCACTATGGTTAACAATGCTCCTTGAAACGATGGCTGCCTGCGTGATCGCAGGTGTCGCCAAATCGGGAGTCGGGGACCATGACACTCATATCGCGTATTGCGTTGGCGCTTGCCGGATTTGGCCTCTTGCCACTGACATCGGCACTCGCCGCCGATTACGATCCTCCGGTCTATGTCGACCAGGCGCCGGACTATGTGCCGGTCGAGGTCGGCTCCGGATGGTATCTGCGCGGCGACGTCTCCTATCTGGTGCAAAAGAGCTTCAAAAACGGGGATTTCACCTTCCCGTCGGCGATCAACAACGAAAACTTTAGCGAGAGCAACAAAGCGGCCTTCGCGAGCATCGGTTTCGGCTATCATTTCACCGACTATCTGCGCGCCGATCTCAACCTCGGCTATTTGCCCGGTAACGACGTCAGCTTCAGCTATGACGATTCAGCGGTCGTCACGCTGCCGACATTGTCGACCCAGGGATCGGGATCGCTGAAGAACTATGCCTTCTCGGGGATACTCAATGGCTATGTCGATCTCGGCACATATGTCGGAATCACGCCCTATCTCGGCGCCGGCATCGGTGTTGTCCGCAGCAGGCACACGCTTTCGGCGACTTACACGGATAACAATGTCCCCGCCAACAGTTTCAACCTGCAGGACAACAAGACACAGTATTCCTTCGCCTATACGTTGAATGCCGGCCTTGCCTATCAGGTTTCCAAGAACGTTTCCGTCGATCTCGGATATCAGTATTTCTCGGCCCCCGACGCCGAATATGTGACGGCCGAAAGCCTGACCTCCTTCCCGGTCCACAAGGGAATCAGCAATCACCAGGTCAAGCTGGGGCTGCGCTACGATCTCTGGTAGGTCCCGCACAGATCAGCATTTCGGCGGCGGATCCCTGCGGTCCGCCGTCTGCATTTGAATCACGCGATCCTGATCACGGACATTCTTGTTTGATGCATGTCGTCGACCCAAAACCGCCGGGCACTTTTGGGCGACATGCATTTGGT
>NZ_RZSJ01000832.1:0-1940 GCF_003998025.1 Mesorhizobium sp. M8A.F.Ca.ET.021.01.1.1 | reverse complement strand
CGGCCGAGGATCTCGCGGGATGGCAAAAGCAGATCGGCGACGCACCGCTGTCGGTCTCGGTCAACCTGTCCAGCCGCCAGCTCATCCGCCGCGACCTGGTCAGCGATGTGCGTTCCGTGATCGCACGCGCCAATTTGAAGCCACGCTGCTTCCGGCTCGAACTCACCGAGTCCCTGGTCATGGACAATCCCGAACAGACGGCCCATGTGCTGACCAAGCTGAAACAGCTCGGCATTGGCCTGTCGCTGGACGATTTCGGCACCGGCTATTCATCGCTCGCCTATCTGACGCGGTTCCCCTTCGACACCATCAAGATCGACAAGAGCTTCGTCGACGACAGCACGCCCAAGCGCGCCGTGCTGCTCAAATCCATGGTCAACATGGCGCATGAGCTCGGCCTGTCTGTCGTCGCCGAGGGCATCTCCGACGAGCGCGATGCGCTCGAGCTGCGCCAGATGGGCTGCGAATATGTGCAGAGCTTCATGTTCGGCGCGCCGATGCCGGGCGACCAGGTGCTGAAAACGCTGAAAGAGCAGTATCCGCTGACGCAGGCCTAGAAGCCTTGGGCGTCGGCCCGATATGTTACGCGTGGCCGGCGGCGAGGCTGAGATGCGCGAGATCGATGCCGATCGAGGCAAGGATCCGGTCGTATTTACGCTCGATATCGGCGTCGAACAGCAATTCCGGTGTTGCCGGGCAGGTCAGCCAGCCATTCTCGGCGATCTCGGTCTCCAGTTGGCCGGCGCCCCAGCCGGAATAGCCCAGCGCCATCAGCGCACGACGCGGCCCGCGCCCCGACGATATCGCCCGCAATATGTCAACCGTCGCGGTCAGGCAGATGTCGTCGGAAACGGTGAGCGAGGATTCCACGCGGTAGTCACCCGAATGCAGGACGAAGCCCCGGCTGCGGTCGACAGGCCCGCCATTGCGCACGACGAAATCGCGCGCCTGCGCCGGCAGGCGGATCGCCTCCTGCTCGTTCATGATGCCGAGCTGCACCAGAAGGTCCGGAAACAGCATCTGCTGCGTCTGATTGATGATCAGGCCCATCGCGCCTTCATCGCTGTGCGCGCAGATGTAGATGACCGAGCGCGTGAAACGGTCGTCCTTCATGCCAGGCATGGCAATCAGGAACTGATCGTCGAGAAAGCCACGGCGGGCGGCTGTCTTCTTGTGGCGCAACAAATCCATTCCAGGGAGGGTAACGCGTTTCCCGGGCGCCGAAAAGATGCGCCGTACCGGATTCGACCAAAGCCCATATTGCGGGGCCGGTCTTGGCTTGCCCGCAAAGGTCACGCAAATATGATATCAGCACGGCCATGAAATCATTGCGCGGCCACGAACGGACGATCAAATCACCGCCATGCAAAGCTTGAAAATCCTGTTGCTCGGCGCCGCCATCGGATTGGCAACCGCCCTTCCCGCCACCGCCTCCTCATCCGCCTGGTACAACAGCGAAGGCGGCAAGGTGCGGCTGGTGACATCAGGCAAGCCGGACGACGCCGGCCGCATCCGGGGTGTCCTCGACATAGCCCTCAAACCCGGCTGGAAGACCTATTGGCGCGACCCTGGTGACGCCGGCGTGCCGCCGCAGCTCGACATTTCGGCCAGCACCAATATCGCCGATGCGACACTGTCGTTTCCCGCGCCGCAGCGTCACGACGATGGCTATGGCAAATGGGCCGGCTACAACTATCCGGTTTCGCTGCCGGTGACGTTCACGCTGTCGACGCCGAACCAGCCGGCCGTCATCGATGCCGACGTCTTTCTCGGCATTTGCGAAACCATCTGCATCCCCGTGCAGACACGGCTGAGCGTCGACCCCGCTGCCGATCCCGACAATGCCGACGACACGGCATTGGTAAAGGCGAGTTTCACGGCATTGCCGGCGGCTGCAAAACCCGACTTTGGCATCAACGTGCTGCCGGGCAATCACGAGA
>NZ_RZSJ01000831.1:0-1949 GCF_003998025.1 Mesorhizobium sp. M8A.F.Ca.ET.021.01.1.1 | reverse complement strand
CCGCGATATCTCCCCAGCAGGCGAAGTGCGGCGGAAGTAAGTCATGTCCAGCCAAAATGCGGTCGGCGCCTCGTGACGGTCATCGCAGTGTTGCGCGAAAGCCAAAAGCGGCAGGAAGGCCGCAACGTGGCGGAAGGCAGGGGCCTGCATCCCGCCGAATGTCGACTTCGGGCGTCCAACGATGCCCGGCTAGGCTCGATCAAAAAGCGTGAACAAACATTCGCAAGTGCTTGCAAGCATTTCGGGAAGGCGCCGTTGCGGGCACGGGCTCGACCGGGCAATGGTCTTGCGGAGCTGGATGTGTAATAGGGTTCCGGATGTGTAATAGGGTTATTGTCTAACTCGCCCGCGGGCGATCCGGGATGATCTTGCCATGACCAGCTTTTCCGCGCGCGTCGCCACCGCCGCCTCCGCGATCCGCCAGATCTTCCCGCAGACACCGCTGCAGGAAAATGACTATCTGTCGAAAAAGACTGGCGCGCGGGTGCTGTTGAAGCGCGAGGATTTGAGCCCCGTGCGGTCCTACAAGATCCGTGGCGCGTTCAATTTCTTCCGCAAGGCGCTTGGCGAAGGCAACCAGGCCGAGCTGTTCGTCTGTGCATCCGCCGGCAACCATGCGCAGGGCTTTGCCTTTGTCTGCCGCCATTTCGGCAAGAAGGGGGTGGTGTTCATGCCAGTGACGACCCCACAGCAGAAGATCGACAAGACCAGGCTGTTTGGCGGCGACTTCGTCGAGATCAGGCTGGTTGGCGATTTTTTCGACGACTGCTACCGCGCCGCCTTCGAATTCACCGAAAGCTCCGGTGCCCACATGGTGCCGCCCTTCGACCACAAGGACATCATCGAGGGGCAGGCGACGGTTGCCTATGAGATCGCGGACCAGATGTCGGGCGGGCGCATGCCCGACATCGTCATGCTGCCGGTGGGTGGCGGCGGTCTGGCTGCCGGGGTGACGCACTATTTCGCCGATCAGGGCCGCGATGCGCGTTTCGTCTTTTGCGAGCCGGCCGGCGCGCCGAGCCTGCGCGAGAGCCTTGCGGCCGGAAAACGGCTGAGGCTCGCCAAGGTCGACAACTTCGTCGATGGCGCGGCGGTTGCCGAGATCGGCCGCGAACCTTTGCGCTACCTCAAGGAGTTTGCCGCCGACAGCGTGCGGCTGATCCCGGAAAACCGGCTCTGCGCGACCATGATCGAGATGCTCAACGTCGAAGGCGTTGTCCTGGAACCCGCCGGCGCGTTGGCGATCGATGCGCTGAAGGATTTTTCGAGGAAGGAAATCCGGGGCAAGACCATTGTCGCTGTGGTGTCAGGCGGCAATTTCGATTTCGAGCGGTTGCCGGATGTCAAGGAACGGGCGCTGCGCTTCGAAGGCCTGAAGAAGTACTTCATCATCCGCTTCCCGCAGCGGCCGGGCGCGTTGCGCGACTTCCTCGAAATGCTGGGTCCGGATGACGACATCGCGCGCTTTGAATATCTGAAGAAGTCGGCGCGCAACTTCGGCTCGGTTCTGATCGGCATCGAAACCAAGGATCGCCGCAATTTCGATCTGCTCAAGGCGAATTTCGAGGCCGAGGGCGTCCAGTATCAGGGCATCACCGACAACGAAACACTGGCGGGTTTCATCATATGAGCGGAAAGGTCTTCATCGCCCTATTTTCCGGCATCAATGTCGGCGGCAACCGCATCGTCAAGATGGCCGAGCTGCGGTCGTTCTTCGAGGATCTCGGCTTTTCCGCCGTCTCCACCTATGTGCAGAGCGGCAATGCCGTATTCCGGTCCGACAAGGGCGACGCGGCGGCGCTGACCAAGCGAATCGAGGCGGCTTTCGAGGCAAAATGGGGTTTCCATTCGCGCATCATGGTGCGCGATTTCGGATGGTTCGAACGGCTGGTGCGCGAAAATCCCTATCCGGAAGCGGCCGCCGACCACACGAAGCTCCATGCCTACGC
>NZ_RZSJ01000830.1:0-1953 GCF_003998025.1 Mesorhizobium sp. M8A.F.Ca.ET.021.01.1.1 | reverse complement strand
GTCTCGGCATAGTGGTCGAACAACGTCTCGACAAAGGCGCTGGGCGGCGCGGTGGAGGCCGGACCTTTGCCGATCAGCTGCAGTTTGAGCACCGCGCCCTGGCGATCGGCCGGATCGAGTTTCAGCGACGTCGTCCAGGCCTGCGCCGCAAGGTCGAGCCTGCCTGATGCCTCCTGCATCTCGCCGAGGCGAAACCAGCCCATTGCCCATTGCGGCGCCAGTTCCAGCGCGCCGAGCAGCAACTCGGCCGCCGCAGTGTGATCGCCGGAGACAAAGAGCATTTCGGCATAGTCTGCACGGCGATCGGCGTTCGGGTCGCCCGACGAGGTCTGAAGCGGTTTCATGATGATGGTTCCACCGGCAGGGTAGCCGGCCGCCCATCTGTGTAGAGCAAAGCACGCCGAAGCTGAACCGAATTGAGCAGGCTTTGCCCGGCGAGTCAGCAGTCTCGGGCAACCGGCTTCCCGCGGCGGAATTATATCCTATCTTGAGGGTCATGCGCGCCAGCGACCTGCTTCATCCCCGGCCCGAGGGCCTCTACTGCCCGCCGGGCGATTTCTTCATCGACCCGGTACGGCCGGTGAACCGGGCGCTGATCACGCACGGCCATTCCGACCATGCGCGTTCCGGCCACGGCTCGGTGCTCGCGACACAGCAGACGCTCGACATCATGGCACTGCGCTACGGCGAGGATTTTGCCGGGACGACGCAGGCAGCCATGCTCGGCGAAACGATTGCCCTCGACGGCGTCAGCGTCAGCTTCCATCCGGCCGGCCATGTGCTGGGGTCGGCGCAGATAGCGGTCGAGCACCAGGGCAGGCGCATCGTCGCCTCCGGCGACTACAAGCGGCAGAAGGATGCGACCTGCGCACCGTTCGAGCCGATTCGCTGCGACGTCTTCATCACCGAGGCGACCTTCGGTCTGCCGGTGTTTCGCCATCCGCCCGATACGGAAGAGGTCGCCCGGCTGCTGAAATCGGCCGCGCAGTTTCCCGAACGCTCGCATCTGGTCGGAGCCTACGCGCTCGGCAAGGCACAACGGGTGATGCGGCTGTTGCGCGACGCCGGTTACGACAAGCCGCTCTACATCCATGGCGCGCTGGCCAGGCTCAGCGAATATTACCAGAGCCAGGGCATCGACCTCGGCGACCTCGAGCCGGCGACGGTGGAGAGCGGCGGCAAGCAGGATTTCGCCGGCGCCATCGTGGTCGGCCCGCCATCGGCCTTCGCCGACCGCTGGGCGCGGCGCTTTCCCGACCCGATCTCATGCTTCGCGTCGGGCTGGATGCGCATCCGCCAGCGCGCCAAGCAAGGCGGCGTCGAGCTGCCGCTGATCATCTCGGACCATGCCGACTGGGACGAACTCACCGCCACCATCAAGGAGACCGGCGCCGAGGAAATCTGGGTCACGCACGGCCGCGAGGAAGCCCTGGTGCGCTGGTGCGAGCTGGAAGGGATAGCGGCCAGGCCACTGCATCTGGTGGGCTACGAGGACGAGGGCGATTGATGCAATACAGTTCGCCAATTGTCCCTGACGAGCCCTACGGCGCCCCCCTCTGGCCTGCCGGCCATCTCCCCCACTTGTGGGGAGATCAGATGTTACGCCGGCTTTCGCCAATCGCTGATGTTGGGGGAGATGAGCCGGCATCGCAGCTGCCAATCTCCCCCCTCGTGGGGGAGATGTCCGGCAGGACAGAGGGGAGCGCGACGGGACGCGACGCCTGCCGATTGGCGAGGTTTCCCTCCCCATGAACCGCTTTGCCGAACTTCTCGACCGCCTGGTGCTGACGCCGTCGCGCAACGGCAAGCTGACGCTTTTGACCGACTATTTCCGCAGCGTCGAGGATCCCGACCGTGGTCTGGCGCTGGCCGCGATCACCGGCGATCTCAAAATTGCCGCCGTCAAGCCGGCCATGCTGCGCACGCTGGTCACCGAACGCATGGACCCGGTGT
>NZ_RZSJ01000082.1:0-15634 GCF_003998025.1 Mesorhizobium sp. M8A.F.Ca.ET.021.01.1.1 | reverse complement strand
GGCTCGGCGATGATGGCGCCGACGCGCCAACGCGGATTGAGGCTGGCGAAGGGATCCTGGAAGATCATCTGGGTGCGCACCAAACCATCGCGACCGCTGCCGTTCGCAAACGAAAGCCTGCCGCGCGTCGGCTGATACAGTCCGACCACCAGGCGCGCCAATGTCGATTTCCCACAGCCGGATTCGCCGACGATCGAAAACGTGGTGCCGCGCGGGATCACAAAACTCAGGCCGTCGACCGCCTTGAGCGTGCGTTGCGGTTTGCGCATCACCGTACGGTCGAACCACGACGGCGAAACGTCGAAGAAACAGGCGACATCGTCGACGCGCAGCGTCGGTTTGGCGAGCAAGTTTGTCATGCTGCCTCCACGGCATCGCCGGCGGCAAGGTTCCAGCAGGCTGCCGTGCCCGGGCCATTCGCCAGCAAGGGCGGCAGAGCGGTACGGCAGCGCGTATCCGCCAGAACGCAGCGCGGATGGAAAGCACAGCCGGGCGGCATGGAATTCAGACGCGGCATCGCGCCGTCAATCTGGACGAGACGCTCGTGACGCGTCACCAGGCTCGGGATCCGATCAATCCGCGCGTGTAGGGATGTTGCGGCCGGCGGATGATGTCATCGACCGGCCCGATTTCGACGATGCGCCCGGCATACATTACCGCCACGCGGTCGGCGGTTTCCGCGATCACGCCCATGTCGTGGGTAACCAGCATCACGGCGGTTCCCCTGTCGCGGCAGATGCGTTTCAGCAGCGCGGTGATCTGTGCCTGGACCGAAAGCGTCGGAATATCGATGCATAGCCAGGTCCACTCGCACATATGGCCGGGATCCAGCCTTTCGGATTGGAATTTCGGGGCTCTTTCCCAAGCCGGCCCGAAGAATTCACACAAGGGACCCGCGCCCCGATTGTAAAACTGTTCGAGGAACAGCGTATAGAGCCCGTCCAGGCGGCGGCGATGCGAAGCGTCCCGCGTTTTCGTTGCAAGCACCAGGCAGGCTTCGAACAGATGCATATGTGGATTTTGCCGCCGGGGCAACGTCCCATGCTCGTCCTCGGCCCAGCCGCCCGCCGGATCGGCGAGAGTCGTGTCGATGGCCGTGAGCAAAATTTCGATCTGCTTGCGATAGGCGATGCGGTCCGTGGCTGCGAAAAGGGCGGCGAGCGCTAATAGCACGCAGGCATTGTCGTAAAGGTCGCGGGTCTCGTCCACAGCCGAGCGGGCGACGCGATCAATCGTTCTGGCATAACCCGGCCGAGAGCCGCCGATCCAGGCCGCAGAATGAAGATTGGCGGCATCGCGCCGCGGGGCTGGACGTCGTTCGATCCTGGGCCGCCAACAGACACCTGGACAATCTTAGGCAGATGTCGTGACAGCGCAGATTTTGGCTGTGGGTTGCGTCGAACCGGCCGACCCCGCTCTCTCGCCTTTTTTGCGGTGGATCAAAGCGTGCGCGATCCAGCGCTACTACTGATGTCACGAACAGCAATTATCGCAAGTCCTTAGGTGCCGGTGGCCGGTTGACTGTGAACCAAACAGCGCGGGAAGCGTTTGTGTCCATTCACTGCAGATCGATGGCACAGGCGCATGTCGCGGTACGGCGAGATGCACCGAGAGGCAATGGAGCCAGACATGACCCAACACACCTCTCTACTTGCCCAATCGAGCCAGCCTTCCGAGCATGAATTGCAGGACATCGATGCCTATTGGCGCGCTGCCAACTATCTGACGATTGGCCAGATCTACCTGCTCGACAATCCGCTGCTGCGCGAGCCGTTGCGGCTGGAGCACGTCAAGCCGCGTCTCCTCGGCCACTGGGGAACGTCGCCCGGCTTAAGCTTCATCTATGCGCACCTCAATCGCGCGATCCGGCTCAGGGACGCGAATGTGATCTATGTCTGCGGCCCCGGCCATGGCGGCCCGGCAATGGTGGCGAATACCTATCTGGAGGGCACCTACAGCGAGCTCAATCCCGACATCGCAATGGACGAGCAGGGGATGCGCAAGCTGTTCCGGCAGTTTTCGTTTCCCGGCGGTATCCCGAGCCATGCAGCACCAGATGTGCCCGGCTCGATCCATGAGGGCGGCGAGTTGGGCTATTCGCTCTCGCATGCCTATGGCGCGGCTTTCGATAATCCGGATCTTGTGGTCGCCTGCGTCGTCGGTGACGGCGAGGCTGAAACCGGACCACTGGCAGCCGCGTGGCATTCCAACAAATTCCTCAACCCTGCGCGCGACGGGGCGGTGCTGCCGATCCTGCATCTGAACGGCTACAAGATCGCCAATCCAACCATTCTGGCTCGCATTCCCGAAGACGAATTGCGCGCGCTGTTTGCTGGCTACGGCTATGAGCCGCTGTTCGTGGAAGGCGACGAGCCGGCTCTGATGCATGAGCGGATGGCGAGCGTTCTCGACGATGCGTTTGATCAGATCCAGGCTATCCAGCATGCCGCACGCAACGGACCTGCGGCGACCGCGTCACGACCAAAATGGCCGATGATCGTGTTGCGCAGCCCCAAGGGCTGGACCGGCCCGAAAGAGGTCGACGGCCTGAAGACCGAGGGCTTCTGGCGCTCGCATCAGGTTCCCTTGTCAGGCCTTGCGGAAAACCCCGCGCATCTCAAGCTGCTCGAGGAATGGCTGAAAAGCTACCGGCCCGAGGAGCTGTTCGACGCTGCCGGCGCTCCTGTCGCCGCGATCCGTGCCACGGCACCCCAGGCAACGAAACGAATGAGTGCAAACCCGCACGCCAATGGCGGCCTGCTGCGCAGGTCTCTCGAACTGCCCGGGCTGCATGACCACGCCATTGCGCTCGAGCGCCCCGGCGCCATCAAGGCCGAGTCGACGCGGGCCATGGGCAGTTTCTTGCGAGATGTCATGCAGTTGAACGAGGCTTCGAAGAACTTCCGGATCGTCGGCCCTGACGAGACTGCCTCGAACCGCCTTCAGGACGTGTTTGAGGTGACCGAACGTGGCTGGATGGAAAAGATCCTGCGCGAAGACGTTCATCTGGGACGCGATGGCCGGGTTCTCGAAATCCTCTCTGAGCACACCTGCCAAGGTTGGCTGGAAGGCTACCTGCTTACCGGGCGCCATGGCCTGTTTTCCTGCTACGAGGCGTTTATCCACATCGTCGATTCCATGTTCAACCAGCATGCGAAATGGCTTGACGCCTGCCGTGACATCCCATGGCGGCGGCCCATCGCGTCGCTGAACTACCTGTTGTCGAGCCATGTCTGGCATCAGGAACACAACGGCTTCAGCCATCAGGACCCCGGATTCATCGACGTCGCCCTCAACAAGAAGGCCGGCATCGTGCGCGTCTACCTGCCACCGGACGCCAACACTTTGCTGTGCGTGACCGACCATGTGCTGCAGACCTGGAACCGCATCAACATCATCGTCGCCGGCAAGCCGCCATCTTGGCAGTGGCTGTCGATGGACAAGGCAATCGTTCACTGCAGGGCGGGGATCGGCGTCTGGGACTGGGCGTCAACGGACGATGGAGCTGAGCCCGACGTCGTGATGGCTTGCGCTGGCGACGTCCCGACCCTCGAAACGCTGGCCGCAGTGCAGATCCTTAGGCAACAGGCTCCTGATCTCAGGATCAGGGTGGTCAATGTTGTCGACCTGATGACCCTTCAGCCTAAGGAATATCATCCGCACGGCCTGTCGGACCGCGAGTTCGATTCGCTGTTCACCGCCGACAAGCCGGTGATCTTCGCCTATCACGGCTATCCCTGGACCATCCATCGCCTGACCTATCGACGCACCAACCACGACAACATCCATGTGCGCGGCTACAATGAGGAGGGCACGACCACGACGCCCTTCGACATGACGGTGCTGAACGGCCTTGACCGCTTTCATATCGTCCAAAGCGTCGTAGATTGGGTTCCACGACTGAAGAGCATGCGGGTCGGGGTTAAGCAGGCGATGGACAGCAAGCTGCTTGAACATCGAGCCTATATTCGCGCCCAAGGGCAGGATATGCCGGAAATCCTTGAGTGGAAGTGGGAACAGGATGCCGATGCGGGGCCGAGGCGTCCAGATTGAGCGGATGCCCGTTCGCAAGCGCAAGGAAACGGCAACATATAGGATGGCTTCATGACCGATGCGATCCTTGTCCTGAACGGCGGTTCTTCGAGCCTGAAGTTCGCCGTTTTCGAGCGACGCGGTGAGCTCCCGCTGCTGCTGCGCGGCAATGTCTCCTCTCTCGGTCAACAACCGCGGCTGCGAGTCGAGGCTGCGGCCGGCAGGTCAAAGTTCGACAAGAGCTTGGGCGAAGCACCGATCGGTATGGGCAAGGCGTTCGCGGCGGTTGCATCCGTGCTCGCCGAAAACGATCTCCTGCGCCGCATCGACAGGGTAGGACACAGGATCGTTCACGGTGGGCGTGACTTCACCGAAGCGACGCTGCTCGACGAACGCACGCTCAAAGCACTGCGCCTGCTGGAGCCGCTGGCGCCCATCCACCAGCGGATCAATCTCGAGATTGTCGCGCTGGCCGCTGAAATCTTGCCGCAGGCCCTCCAGGTCGGTTGCTTTGACACGGCGTTTCATTCGACCAGACCGGAGCTCGCCAAAATCTACGGGCTGCCGTGCGCGATGACTGACGCGGGCATCGTTTCCTACGGCTTTCATGGGCTGTCCTACAGTCACATCGCTGCGAAGCTGCGTGACCGATACGGCGCGCACGCCGGCGGTCGGGCGATCGTTGCCCATCTCGGCAGTGGCGCCAGCCTGTGCGCGATGGCCGCCGGACGAAGCATCGCCACGACGATGGGGTTTTCGACGCTCGACGGCCTGGTGATGAGCACGCGCTGTGGCGCGCTCGACCCGGGGATTATCCTTCACTTGCTGCAGGAACGGCGACTGTCTGGAGACGAAATGGTCACGCTTCTCTACGAGCAATCGGGCCTGCTCGGAGTGTCTGGAATATCGGGTGATATGCGGACGTTGATCGCCTCGGACGATCCCGCCGCCGCCGAGGCTGTCGCGCTCTTCGTTTATCGGATCGGACGTGAGATTGGATCGCTGGCCGCTGCCATGGGAGGACTGGACACGCTGGTGTTCACGGCTGGCATCGGCGAAAACGCGCCGTTGGTCCGGGAGAGGATTTGCGGTGCCGCTGCCTGGCTTGGAGTCGATCTCGACGAGAAGCGAAACCGAGAGGGCGAGGAACTGGCCAGCAACGCGACTTCCCGCGTCGATGTCCTTGTCATTCCTGCGGATGAAGAATGCGCTGTGGCCGCGGACATGCTCGTCTTTTGACCTGCCGCGCCCACAACGGCCCGGAAGGGGCCAAGGCAGCTAAGCGGCTGATCGCGCCCCCAGCTCCCGTCGAACCAGGACCAGCGTCGCATCGTCGGGATCGGTCGTGACGGTGAAGCCCATGTCGCGCTCGACCTCGATCGCGGCACGGTTCTCGCGGCTCTCGATCGACTCGATCGCTTCCAGGCCGAGGTCTTCGGCATAGTTCGCGATATAAGCGAGCAACTCCCAACCAACGCCCAGATGCTTGCGATCCGCACGAATGCAGATCGCGACCTCACCGTTTCGATCGGCGGCATCGCTTGCCAGCGTTGCAACCGCGATCAGCATTCCGTCGGTGGAGAAGGCTAGAAAATTATGGATGTGGGCGTCGTCTGAACGCGTCATCGCGACCAGCCGTTCATGCGAGACCTCCTTCACAGCGCCGAGAAAGCGAAAGCGCAGGTCGTCCGGGGTCACATGGGTGAAGAACTCGGCCAGCGTTGGCTCATCCTCAGGGTACGCGCGGCGCACTTCGAAGCGAAATCCGGTGTGGGTGGTAAGTGTATGGTGCATGACAACAGGGTCCTGATCTGAGGCTGACGTTACGCTGTCTGCTTGGGAGGGCTCATACGCCCATGGTCTGCAACACATCCTGCTTGAGGATTTCGACGCTGCGCAGGTTGAGCAGGCGGATCACGCCCTTATCCTTCAGCCGGGTGAAAACCCGCGACACGGTCTCGATAGTGAGTCCGAGATAGTCGCCGATGTCCATGCGCGACATCGGCAGCTCCACCTGCCGCAATCCACCTTGCCGCTCCATCATGTCGACCAGGAAGGCGGCGACACGTTCGATGGCGTTCTGACGACCGAGGACAAGGAGGTGCTCCTGCGCCCTCGTCAGGCCCTTGAGTGCCAGGGGAAGCAACTGATGGGACATGTCCGCTCCAGCGCTGAAGCGGAAGGCGCGTACCCCGGTGGCATTGATCGCTTCGGCGAAGAAATGATGCGTCGTGTCGCCTTCGAAGCCGAACGTCTCTCCGGCGAGGTGGAAGGCGCTAATCTGCCGGCGGCCGTCCGCGAGCAGGCGATAGATGCGTACGGCGCCGAATTCGACCTGGTAGAAAGCGCCAGCCTTCTCGCCTTGAGCATAAATCTCCGAACCGGCGGGAAAGAAGCTGACCGGCTGTTGCGTTTCCGAGTCGAGGGCCACTGGCAGGCTTGGCTGAGCAGAATGCGACGGCAATGAAATTCTGGAGGCGGTGTAAGCGTGCATGGCTGTTGTCCAGGTTGTTTCGCGACACAGCAATCGCGCGAATCCGCGGGTCGCGAAATTCGGTTTTGTCCCTACGGGAAACTACCTAGGCACGCGCCGGCCCGCTCATGTCCAGAGCAGATTCGATGCGCCGGCTTGGCGCGAGGGTGTCGCCTCTTCCGGCCCTGTCTCCATTGTCAGCCTGTTGTCAGCTTGGCCGCGCTAGCCCGGCGCTGCGACCGGAAATGATTCTTCAAAACCATCGGCTGCGGGGTCGCCGCACGCGATCAGGAGCAATTCTAACATGCAGTTTTTCAAGTCCGGACTGGTCTTGGTCCTCTTGACGGCGTCGGTGCCAGCCTTCGCCAACACGACCGTCAACGTAAAGCTTTGGGACAAGGACGGTGCCGTGAACCCGGACGCCAAGATGGGGATGGGCATGCCGGCAAACATGAGCATGGCGACGATGGCCATCAAGCTGGACAAGACCGTCGTACCCGCGGGCGAGGTTACCTTCAAAGTCAGCAATACGTCCAAGGACACGGTTCACGAAATGATCGTCGTGCCGGCCGCGGATGCGAAAAAGACCGCATTGCCGTATGTGAAAAATGAAAATCGCGTCAACGAGGATGCGGCCGGCCATCTCGGCGAGGTTTCCGAACTCGATCCAGGCAAAACCGGATCGCTGACCCTGGACCTCAAGCCGGGCAGCTATGCCGTTTTTTGCAATATCCCCGGTCATTTCATGAATGGAATGTGGGCAACGATCCTGGTCAAGTAGACGGTGATCCAACGCTGCAACCCGCCCGCCAAAAGGCGCGGCGGGTTGCTGTTCATTGCTTCCCCGATCGAGACCGCTACCGCTTGCGCCCGATACGGCGCCGGGTTGATGATTGGCCGATCGTCAAGCGATGTCCGCCGGTTCGGCGCTGCGTTTTCGTCCGGTGATCATGGCTCGGACCAGGTTTTCGCGGTGGCGAAAGCTTGCCAGGGCGACACCGCCAATATGAAGCAAGACGAGGAGCAACAGGCCGTGCGCCGCCAGGCTATGTGCGGCTTCGACCCAGGGCACACCGAAATAGGCGTCGGTCGTCATCAGCCAGCCGGTAAGAGCGGTTGAAGCCATCGCCGCGATCAAGACGATCACCATCGCGCCGCCAGCCGGATTGTGGCCGATATATCGGGCCTCGCGGCCGCTCAGTATTGCCGAGAGATAACGCGCGACAGTCGCCGGATCACGCACGAATTGGGAGAACCGCGCATAGCGGGTACCAAGAACACCCCACAGAAGCCTTATGCCGATGAGGGCGGCGGCGGCGTATCCGGCCCAGTGGTGGATACCCTCCGAGGAATGGGAGGTGAGCCAGGCCGTGACGAAGCTGAGCACCAATGCCCAATGGAAACTCCTCACGGCCCGATCCCAGACGCGCACCATCGGCGGCAATGGGTGCGCGCCTGCTGCTGCCGGAACGTTCTGATCAATTTTCGCCGGCTTCGGCATTGTCGAGCTTTTCAAGGGTCTCGGCATTGTAGGCCAGATTGACCTTTTTGCCCGCCTTGTCGACCGCGTAGACCTCATAGCAGCCCTTCTCGACCTTGATCTGCCGCACGGTGAGGCCTTCGCCAGTCAATTGTGCTTCCAGTGTTGCCTTGGGCTTGAATTGCGATTTTGGGGCGGTGCTGCAGCTGCCGCCGGCGGCGAGCGCCGGTCCCGCGATCATGCCTGCCAAAGCGGCGAAAACGAGTGTGCGATACATGATGACTCCATTCGGAAGGTTGGGCGCCGATGTTGCGCCCGCAGGTGAATCTTCGATCGTCCAGACGGCGATTCTCACCGCCATTGGAGCGAAATAATCAATTCAAGCTGACAACTGGCTGACAATTGTATCATCGGTACCGATCGGGGCCGCGCCGATCAATTTGATCTGGCGCAAGGACGGCGGGTGACGTCGTGAGCAGGATGACGGCCGGATGTAGAGCACTTCTGCTGCCCACCCGGAAAGAGGATCGCCATGAAAACCGTATTGAGGAAAGCAACATTTGGGCTTGCTGCTGCAATGCTCATGGCTAGCCAT
The DNA here is from genome assembly GCF_003998025.1 of Mesorhizobium sp. M8A.F.Ca.ET.021.01.1.1. Lineage (NCBI taxonomy): Bacteria > Pseudomonadati > Pseudomonadota > Alphaproteobacteria > Hyphomicrobiales > Phyllobacteriaceae > Mesorhizobium > Mesorhizobium sp. M8A.F.Ca.ET.021.01.1.1. The sequence continues at coordinate 7,054 of NZ_RZSJ01000082.1, read as the reverse complement.
GCCGGCGCCGCCCAGGCTGACGCGCTCGTCCAGGTTTCGCTCTGGGACAAGGGCGCGAGCACGGAGATGCCGATGGGTCTTGCGTATGCAGCGCCGGGCCTCGATCTCGCCAAGGCGACCATGGGCATCAAGGCTTTGCCAAGTGTGGCAAAGGCCGGAGAGGTCACATTCAATGTGAAGAATGACTCCAAGGACACCGTCCACGAAATGATCGTGATGCACCTTGCCGATCCCGGCAAGCCGCTTCCTTACCTTGAAGCCGAGAACCGCGTCGACGAAGACAAGGCTGGCGACAAGGGCGAAGTTTCGGAGCTTGATCCGGGAAAATCAGGCACGTTGACCGTCGAGCTGAAGGCTGGAAAATACCTGCTTATCTGCAACGTGCCAGGTCACTATGGAGCCGGCATGTGGGCCGAATTCACCGTCGAGCCATAGATAATGAAGCAGGCAGCCGCCTGGCCGGAACCTGTGACTGCCGCAGTTTTCGAAAGCCTGCCGGGATCGCCGGCCTTGTCGGTTTGGCCGCGCCACGGCGGAGGCTGGGCAGTCACGGCATTTGTTTTTCCGGGGCAACATGGAGCACGTCATGAGAGCGATGGTGCTCGAAAACATCGGCGTGCCATTGAAGCTGGTCGACAGGCCTGATCCCATAGCGAGACCCGGTGAGATCAGGTTGAGGATCGAGGCATGCGCTGTCTGCCGGACCGATCTGCATGTCATTGATGGCGATCTGCGTCATCCAAAACTGCCGCTCATTCCGGGTCACGAAATCGTCGGCACTATCGATTCCGTCGGCAAAGGCGTGGCGCGTTCCAGGATCGGGCGCAGGGTTGGCGTGCCTTGGCTTGGGCACACTTGCGGGCATTGTCCCTACTGTGTCGCGGAGAATGAAAATCTCTGCGATCAGCCAGATTTCACGGGTTATACACGCGATGGCGGCTTCGCCAGCCATGTCATTGCCGACGCGCAATTCGCCTTCGATCTGGACACGGATGCCGACCCCGTATCGCAGGCGCCGTTGCTTTGCGCTGGCCTGATCGGCTGGCGATGCCTGAAGAAGGCCGGTGACGGCAAGCGGCTCGGGATCTACGGCTTCGGTGCCGCTGCACATATCGTTGCGCAGATCGCAATCTGGCAGGGTCGTGACATCTTCGCTTTCACCCGGCCCGGCGACAGTGAAGCACGGGAATTCGCCCGCTCGCTCGGCGCGACGTGGGCGGGCGGGTCGGAGGAGCTTCCGCCCAGGCAGCTCGATGCCGCGATCATCTTCGCTCCTGTGGGTGACCTGGTGCCGATCGCACTTGGTGCCGTGCGCAAGGGCGGCCGGGTGGTTTGCGGCGGCATCCACATGAGCGACATTCCGGCGATGGCCTACGAGTTGCTCTGGGAAGAGCGTGAACTGGTGTCGGTTGCAAACCTGACGCGCCGCGACGCCGAAGAGTTCTTTCCCATTGCCAGGCGCGCTCGGGTGCACACGTACACCAAGGTCTACCCGCTGGAACAGGCCAATCAGGCATTGGACGATGTGAGGCAAGGCAGATTGAGCGGCGCCGCCGTCCTGGTGCCGTGATCGGCATTCAACGAGCGTTATGTGGGAGCGTTATCTGGCCCGTCCACCCAGTTCGCGCATATGCCGGATCCACTTCGCACGGGTCGCATCGCTGGCTCCAGCGACCATGCCGAACAAGGTCTCGCGTACCGGACTGATGCCGACAAATTGCAGAATGCTTCGCTTCAGGCCGGCGATGCCGTGTCCGAGGAACCATAGCCGATACACGACGGAAGGCATGCCCATCGTCACCACGACGCGCGCCGAGCGGCCACGAAGCAATGTCTTGGTGAAGCCGCCGCCCTTGTCCGGATAGGCAAAGGCCGTTCCCGGCCGCATGACCTGTTCCAGAAATGCCTTGAGTATGGCCGGCATGGTTCCAAGCCACAGCGGAAAGACAAAGACGACATGCTCAGCCCACACGATCGCCTCGGCTGCTTCTTTCAACTCATCGGGAACCGCACCATGCTCGAACTCCTGCATCGTCCGAAGCATCGGAAAATCGATTGCCCCCAGATCGACCCGGCGGACACCATGCCCTGCCTTTCCCGCGCCCTCGCCATAGGCGTCGGCAAGACCGCGGCAGAGCCGATCCGGGGACGAGTCTGGATGGCCGACCACTATCAGGATGCGTCGCGACATGGTCTACTCCCCGGGAGCCAGGCGTTGCCGCGTCATGGCCGCTCGACCCTTGCCACCTGGTAGGTGTGCATGGTGCCGTTGCGCTCGATCGACACATATTCACCGGTCACGAACCGTTCGTCGCCGAGATGAAAGCCGATTTCGTCATCGCGGTCGCCTTCGGCGTAGTCGAAATACCACTGCCCGCCGGGCTTGCGTCTCAGCCGGCCGATCAGATCCTCCTCGCCAGTCCGAAAGCGGCGAACTCGACATGAGGCCCTGTGCGATTTCCATTCTTCGGCATCGATACGCCCTTCGCCGTTCAGCGGAGCCAGCACGTCGTAACCCTCTTCACGATCTCCTCCCGGGTGATCCTTCTCGCGGGCTAGCAGCAGCCGGACATGGCGGAATTTCGGGGTAAGGTCCTTCAAACTGGTCATGGCGAACTCCTTTTAAGGAGTCCCATAGAGCCGTAGCTGGGCCTGCCCCTTGATCCGCATCAAAGATGGCTCAAGAACCGCGCTTCTATCCCGGGCCAGGCGACAACATGGCGCCATAGCCGGCGGTCGCAGCGGTCAGGGTTGCGCCGGCCAGCGGCACCCAGAACCTGATCGGACCGGCAAATACCGCCAGTGACAGGCGGCCGATCGCATTTGCCGCCAGTGCCGCCAGCACAGCCTGACCGACAGTCTCGACGGGGACCGAATACTTGACCAGCCGCAAGGCACTGAGCACCGAGACGTCGACATCGAACGTGCCTGCCAGCGCTGAGGTAACCAGCAAGCCGCGGCTGCCGAATTGAGCTGCCAATCCAGCGCTTGCGGTCGCGACAAGCGCGAAGAGCAGCGCGAACAGCAACAGCGGACCCAGCTCGAATGGATTGCGCGCAATAGCGCTGCGTTCCTCATTCCCGCTGTCGCGAGTCATCAGCAATGCGCCGCAGACAGCGAAGGCGAGCGCGGCTGCCATCGCCGCTATAGCGACCGAAGCGAACACGCCTGGCTCTATGATCAGAATCACGGCGCAGACGCGGAGCACCGAAACCATTGCAGCCAGGGATGCCGCCCCGGCGAGCGGCAGTGGATTGCCGCCCGACGCGGCATTGCGGGCAAGCGCCAAGGTCACCGCTGTGGAAGAGACGATCGCACCGACGAGCGAACTGACCAGCAGCCCACGCGTATTTCCCAGAATGCGAACAGCCACGTAGCCGGCGAACGATATCGAGGCCATCAGCACCGTCAGGAACCAAACTTCCCAAGGATTGAAACCGCCCCACGGGTCCATCGTCCGGTTTGGCAACAGGGGTAAGACGATCGCCGTCATCACTGCCAGGATCAGCGCCGAACGCAGTTCGACCCAGGTCAGTCGCTTCAAAAGACCGTGCAGGACTTCTCGGCTGGCCAGGATTGCCGCCAGTGCCGCCCCGCCCGCAGCAGCAGCCCGATAATCGCCGGCTACGGAAAGCGCGCCAAGGGCGAAAACGCCCAGGCCTGCGATCACGCTCGTGACGCTGAAATCCTCGTCATGGGCAGCCTCACGCGCCTTGTACCAGGCAAAGATTGCCGCAAAGGCGATGAAGCCTCCGACGAGCACCGATACGGAGCCTAGTGCACTGGCCAGCGCCGCGAGCACGCCACCAAGCAGCCCGGATATGCCGAATGTCCGGATGCCAGCTGTGCGACTGCGGTCGGGCGCATCCCGCTCTTGCCAACCACGCTCCAAGCCTACAAGGAGACCTATTGCGAGGGCCAGTCCAAGCCGGGCGATGAGCGGATCCATTGGCGCGACGACTTCAGGCGGTCACCGTCGGCAGGCGGTCGCGAACCCACCTGACGATCTGGCCTGCCGTCATTGCGCCAGATGTGCGCGCGAGTTCGCGTCCGCCATGGAACAGAATCATGGTCGGGATGCCGCGAATGCCGAGCCTTGCCGCGACAGATTGCTCATTTTCGGAATTGAGTTTGATCAGGCGAACATGTGGCTCCAGTTCGATTGCCGCCGCTTCACAGGCCGGCGCCATCATCTTGCAGGGGCCGCACCAAGGTGCCCAGATGTCGACGACAACGGGAATACTGCTTCGCGTAATCTGGTGATCGAACGTCTTGGCGTCGACGTCCGGGGGGTGACCTGAAAACAGTCTGGTCCCGCACTTTCCACATTTTGCCTCACTGGCATTTCGTGACGGCGGCAGGCGATTGACTCCGCCGCATTTGCTGCAAACCACCAGATTTTGCTGTGCCATGGCCATTCACCGAACTTGTTCTCGACCACTATGCGCGCCACAGATGTCCATCGCCAAGGGTCCGCAAAGCGTTCAGGATAACCGCCACGTCAATCCCTTCCTGAAGTAGCGCTCCGGCAACCGGCGTGATCTGCCCCATGGCCGCTGCGATCATTGCCAGCCCCGACAGCGCCAGTCCGGCAATGATGCTTTGCAAGGCGATCGATCGCGTTCGCCGTGCAATCCGGACGGCATCGGCGACAGGCAGCAGCCTGTCGGTCAGCACGATGACGTCCGCCGCCTCGGAAGAGGCCGTCGCCCCACGCGCGCCCATGGCGACGCCGACCGTCGCGGCGGCAAGAGCGGGTGCATCGTTGATGCCGTCGCCGACCATCATCGTCGGCGCCAAGGCTTTCTCGGCTGTGACCGTCGCGACTTTTTCGGCAGGGGTCGCATCGGCGACCAGGGCGTCGAGGTCGAGCCGGGCGGAGATGCGCTTGGCCGCCACGCCGTCGTCGCCTGTGAGCATGATCATGCGATCAATGCCAGCGGAGCGCAGCTTGCCGAGTGCGTCATGCGCATCAACACGCAGGGCGTCGCCGAACGTGAAAACACCGGCAAGCTGCCCGCCGAGTGCTACAAAGACCCTGAGCACCGCCTCGTCCCGGTATTTTTCTTCGCCCCCTTTCGCCCAGTTGGGCAGGGGACTGTCGGCGAGCACAAGAGCCCGCGATCCGGAGGCGATCGCAATGTTCTCGACCCGGCCCTTCAGGCCTGCGCCGCGATGCTCGCGGACATCACGCGGATGCGAAAGCATCAGCTGTCTGCCGCGCGCCTCCCGGATGATCGAGTCGGCGAGCACATGGTGTGAGGCCTGTTCCAGGGATGCCAACAGCTGCAGCAGATGGTTCGCGTCACTGCCGGGTGCGGCTTCGATTTCGATGAGCTCGGCGCCACCGATGGTCAAGGTCCCCGTCTTGTCGAAGATCGCGGTTCGGACTTGCGCTAGAGCCTCCAGCGCCGTGCTGCCTTTCATAAGGATGCCGGCACGCGCGGCACGCGAGACGCCGCCGATGAATGCAACGGGGGCAGCAAGGATGAGCGGGCAGGGCGTTGCGACGACCAGCACCGCAAGCGCTCTGATTGGGTCGCCGGAAACATACCAGGCGGCGCCGGAAACCAGCAGTGTGGCTGGCAGAAGGAACAGGGCAAAGCGGTCGGCCATGCGAATGAATGGAGATTTCGCGGTCTGCGCTGCAGCGACCATGCGTACGATCGCGGCATAAGTGCTCTGTTCCGCGAGGGCAGAAGCCCGCATGCTGAAGGTCTCGCCCGCATTGACGGTGCCGCTGCGCAGCACATCCCCCGCGCTGCGCCGTTCCGGCAGGGGTTCTCCGCTCACTGCGGACTCGTCGAGAGAGGCCGAAGCATCAAGCAGGATGCCATCGACGGGGAGCAGTTCGCCGGCCCGGACCAGAATCTCGTCGCCGACATCAACGTCCTCGACGGAGATGGTTTCTGTCCCCAGCGTTGACGTTCGGTGGGCGACACGCGGCGATCGGTCGGTCAATGCCTTGAGGTTCCGTTCCGCGCGGCCGCGAGCGAAATCCTCAAGCACCGTGCCGCCGGCATACATAATCGCGACCACCACTGCCGCCAAGGGTTGGCCAAGAAACAGCGCGGCGGACATCGACACCAGCGCAATAGCATCGACACCGAAGCGGCCGATCCAGAAATCGCGCAGGATGGAGATGGCGAGAGCCGCTACCACGGGCAACGTCGCCACCGTCCAGATCGTGTCGGCCTCAAGGGGCCCGAGCCCGGTTCGCCACGCTCCGATCCCAACGGCGAGACCCAGGATGGCAATCACCAGCAATGCGCGTCGCAGGATGGACTCGTTCATGCGATGCCTTCCGATCTGATCGATGCTCGCCAATTTTCGTCAGCGCTGACGAGCGCGTCGAACTCGGGCAACAGCTAGTCGCGAGAACCACAGAACGCTTTGATCCAACGCAACGAACGGGCAAGATCGACCGGCGATTATCGCCGCTAACAGGAGACACAAGGGGTGACGATCCGAAATCTCGAACATGCGTTCGCCCCGAAGTCCGTTGCTGTCTTCGGTGCGTCGGTGCGCGAAGGCTCCGTCGGCCATGTCGTTTTCGACAACATCGTCAGCGGTGGCTTCGAGGGCGACATCTGGCCGGTCAACCCGAAATATTCGCAGATCGCCGATCGGCAATGCTATGCTGAAGCGGCGGATCTGCCTGACGTCCCAGACCTTGGTGTCATCGTTACGCCGCCTGAGACAGTTCCCGGCATCGTGCGCGACCTTGCTGAAAAGGGCACGCGGACGGCGGTCGTGATCACTGCCGGGCTTACGCGCGAGAATGGCCTGCGTCAGGCGATGCTGGACGCTGCCAAGCCCACGCTCTTCCGCATCATCGGGCCGAACACCGTCGGGCTGATGATCCCGCCGATGAAGCTAAATGCCGGATTTGCGCATATGGCCGCGAAGTCCGGCAACATCGCACTGCTGTCGCAATCCGGCGCCATTGCCACATCGCTGATCGACTGGGCGGCCGACAACAATGTCGGCTTCTCGCAGATCGTCTCCCTTGGCGACATGGCCGATGTCGATGTGGGGGACTGCCTCGACATGC
>NZ_RZSJ01000829.1:0-1956 GCF_003998025.1 Mesorhizobium sp. M8A.F.Ca.ET.021.01.1.1 | reverse complement strand
GTTGAGCGGCGGATCGGCGAAGGTCCTGGCCGTCACCAGATCAACCGGCTTGCGGAATACGTCGATGGTCGGCCCGAACTGGGTGATGCGGCCTTCCGACAGCGTTGCCGTGTTGCCGCCGAGCAGCAGGGCCTCATGCGGCTCGGTGGTGGCGTAGACGAAGATTGTGCCGGCAGCGGCAAAGATCCTCGGCAGTTCGGCCCGCAATTCCTCGCGCAGCTTGTAGTCGAGGTTGGCAAGCGGCTCGTCGAGCAGCACCAGGCTGGCATTCTTGACGATGGCGCGCGCCAGCGCGGTGCGCTGCTGCTGGCCGCCCGACAGGCTGAGCGGGGTGCGGTCGAGATAGGGTGTCAGCTTGAGGAGAGCTGCCGCCTCGCGCACCTGGCTGTCGATCTTGCCTTGCTCGACACCAGCCACCCTTAGCGGCGAGGCGATGTTGTCATAGACCGTCATCGCCGGATAGTTGATGAACTGCTGGTAGACCATGGCGATCTTACGCTTCTGCACCGGCGTGCCGGTGACATTCTGGCCGTCGAACCAGACCGAGCCGGATGTCGGCACATCGAGGCCGGCCATCAGCCGCATCAGGCTGGTCTTGCCGGAAAGCGTGGGCCCGAGCAAAACGTTGAGCGAGCCGTGCTGAAGCGTCAGCGACACGTCGCGGATGTGCTCGACCGCACCGACCGTCTTGGTGACGTTCCTCAGTTCCAGCATGACGCCTCCTCCCAGGCTTTCCGCATCAGCTCAAAACCTCTTCATTCGGCGGCCGCGACATGCTGCCGGCTTATGCCACGCATGAATTCATCGAGTGCCGAGACCTGCTCGCGGCTAAGATGCAGGCCGCGCTTGGTCCGTCGCCACAGCACATCTTCCGCCGTGACGGCCCATTCGTTTTCAACGAGATAGCGCACCTCGGCCTCGTGCAGATCGCCACCGAAATTGCGGCCGAGATCGGCAATCGACTTGGCCAAGCCGAGCAGAACCTGCGCACGCGTCCCGTAAAGCCTGGTCAACCGGCGCGCCAAACGCTGGTCGAGGAAAGGGTAGGCGCTTTTCAGCTTCGCCACCTGCGCATCGAAACCGGTGGCCGGAAAATCGCCGCCAGGCAGCGGCGCATCCGATGTCCACGGCTTGCCGCGCTTGCCGAGAAAACCTTCGATCTTCTCCAGCATTGATTCCGCCAGCCGGCGGTAGGTGGTGATCTTGCCGCCAAACGCGTTGACCAGCGGTGCGGCGCCCTCGCCGCCATCGGCCTTCAGCACGTAGTCGCGAGTCGCTTCCTGCGCCTTGGAGGCGCCGTCATCATAGAGCGGACGCACGGCCGAATAGGTCCAGACAATGTCCGAACGCTTGACGGGAACGGCGAAATACTCGCTCGCCGCGGCACAGAGATAGTCGATTTCGGTGTCGCTGATCTTCACATCGTGCGGATCGCCGGGATAATCCCGGTCGGTGGTGCCGATCAGCGTGAACTCGTCCTCGTAGGGAATAGCGAAGATGATGCGGCCATCCCTGTTCTGGAAGAAATAGGCGCGCGGATCGTCGAACTTCTTGGCGATAACGATGTGGCTGCCCTGCACGAGGCGCACGTTGTGAACGTCATTCTGCCCGACGACGCCGGACAGCACGTGGTCTACCCAGGGCCCCGCCGCATTGACCAGCAACCGTGCCTTGACCTCTTCGGTCTCGCCGGTTTGCAGGTTCTCGATCTTTATCGTCCATATCCCGCCTTCGCGGCGGGCTCCAACCACTTTCGTGCGGGTCCGGATGGTTGCGCCCCGGTCAGCAGCGTCACGTGCATTCAGCGCCACCAGCCGCGCATCGTTGACCCAGCCATCGGAATATTCGAAGGCCTTTTTGAACAGCGGCTTCAAAGGCTTGCCCGCCGGGTCGCTTGCCATGTCGAGCGTCCTGGTCGCCGGCAGCAATTTGCGCCCGCCAATGTGATCGTAAAGG
>NZ_RZSJ01000828.1:0-1978 GCF_003998025.1 Mesorhizobium sp. M8A.F.Ca.ET.021.01.1.1 | reverse complement strand
CTCCGAAGGTTGCCGATGCGGTGCTGTCGACACTGCCGACAACCAGGCCGGTGCTCGCGGCATTGGTGATCGACAGCGGAGCGGTAACGTTCAACTTGGCCGTGCCGATGAGGTCGATGGCAGACGCTCCACCGCCGCCTGTCGCCGACAGTGACGGGCCTGTGAAGCTGATCGTGCCGCCGCTCAGGAAAGCCGCCGAGCCGATCTCGAAAAGCCTACCGGTGCTGGTCGAACTGATCGCGCCGCTGAAGGTCACCGAGCCGCCGGTGATGCCATCGACCTTGACCGCCGTACCCGGTGCGGTGGCTGAGCTGGAGATATCGGCCGAGACCGTGATCGCAGCGCTGCCGCCGGAGACGACGACGCCGTTGCCGGTACCGGAGTTGGTGATGGTGCCGCCGATGCCGATCGTGCCGGTGTTGTTGGTCAGGCTGACATCGGCGCCGGCGATATTCGTGGTGACGAGATTGTTGACGCTGACGGTCGCGGCACTGTTTTGAACCAGCAAGCCGGGGCCTCCGCCGACCACCGTGTCGATCTTCGTCGTGCCGTTGAAGCTGTAGACGCCGCTGGCGACGTTGTTGAGGCTGATGGCGACGCCGCTGATACGGTACAGGTCGACGCCACCAAAGGTGACGTTGCCGCCGCTGGTGTTGCTGATGGCGATGCCGGTCGAAGCTCCCCCGCCGGAGCCATCCACGGTGACGCTGGAGAAGTTCACCCCGGCAGTCCCGATCGTCATGCCGGCGATCTGGATGCCCTTCTCGTCCGGTCCGAGACCGGTCGCTACCGTGTTGCCGGAGCCAGTTACCGTCAGCGTACCGCCATTGACGGCGCTGAAGGCGAAGCCGCCATCCGCGGTCAGGTCGAGCCCGCCGGTGAAGTTGATCGTGCCGCCGGTGTTGCCGGTCAGGTCGATCGCATTGGCCGCGCCGGTGCTGGCGGTGATCGTGCCGCCGAAGGTGGCGGTGCCGCCGGTCATGTTGGAGATTGTCACCGCGCTTGCGGCAGCGGTCTGATTGATGGTGCCGTTGAAGGTGACGTTGGGCGTGGAGCTGCTGATCGAGAGGGCGTTGCTGCTCGTGCCGGTGATGGAACTGCCGGCCCCGAAAGTCAGGGTTCCACTCGAGTCGTTGACGATAGAGACGCCTATGCCGCCGCCGGTAATATCGAGGTCGTCGAAAGTGGCGGTGCCATCGAAATTCTTGGCGGACAGCCCGACATTGGTGGCATTGCCGATCGTCGTGTTGCCGGTGAAATTGACGGTCGCGCTCGAGGCGACAAGCTCGATGCCGGTTTGGCTCGCATTCTGGACATTGAGATCGTGGACCGAAACCGTGCCGGTCACGCTGCCGAGGAAAAAACCTGTGTCGACATTGCTGAGGGTCACGCCCTGGATCGTCAGGCCGTTGATCAAGGTTGCGTTGATGCCCGCGTCGCTGCCGCCCGAAATGTTGAAGTCGAGCAGCGAATTGCCGTTGGCCACTGTCACGACACCGCCGGAGCCGGAATTGGTCAGCGTCGCCGCGCCGCCGCCCGGATCCGAAACGACCTGGTCGTGCTGGACATTGTTGCCGGTGATGTTGACCGGAATGCCGCCGAGCGAGAAGGAGCGGCCATTGCCGAACGAGGCCAGCGTCTGGCCGTCGCTGAGCGAGAAGCCGTTGGCGGTATCGATGGGAGATCCTTCGTTGACCAGCACGAAGATCGCATTGTTCTGGGTGTTGGCGTCGGCCAGGTTTATCGCGAGCAGGCTCGATGTCGAAGAACCGTCACCCGACGAGCCGACGCCGCCGACGAAGATCACATTCTGCTGGTCGAACAGCTGATCGCCGCTGAAAGTGGTCGAGCCGAACGCGTAGTGGCCGAGCGTCTGGTTGAGGCCGCGCGCGTCGAGCGAAGCGGTGCTGCCGGCAATCGAACCGCCGCCAAAGCTGAATTCGGCATTGGCCGAATGGGCCAGCGAGCCCGCTATGCC
>NZ_RZSJ01000827.1:0-1992 GCF_003998025.1 Mesorhizobium sp. M8A.F.Ca.ET.021.01.1.1 | reverse complement strand
TTTCAGAAGGATTGGCCCAGTACCGCGATCTCCTCGAAGCCGGCCGCTCCGTTGTCATCACCGTCGCGGCGGAAGACAGGCCCGAGGGTGTCAACCTGCGCATCAACTCCGTCCAATCGCTGGAAGACGAAGCAAGCCGCATCCAGAAGGCGCTGCGCATTTTCGTCCGGAACGATGGGCCTGCCTCGATGATCCAATCCCAGCTCACCCAGCGCGGTGAAAGCCAGGTGAGCATCATCGTGATCAAGGAAGAGGCGCAGGGCGAGGTCGAGATTGCCTTGCAGGGCGGCTATCGCGTCTCGCCGCAGATCGCCTCGGCGATGCGCGCGGTGCCGGGCGTGGTCGAAGTGGAACTGGTGTGATCTGCGCGCTTGCCAGAAAGCCTCCGCTGCGCACGCTCGCGATCCGGATGAGGGGCGCCGACAGCAAGGCATTTCGGGGGCTCTCTGCGACGGCGCGTCTGCGCGACATGCTGCGCAGGCTCTATCATGGGCGCTCGCCCGCCGCGTTCCGGTTCCAACTGGTGGCTGTCATCATCGACCTCGCCATCATCGCCTTCTTCATCGCCACGCCGGTCATCCAGCAGTCGGCCTCGTTTCTGTGGCTGGACTATGCCGTGGCGGCCCTCGTCGCCGCCGATCTGGGCGCCAGGCTGCTGGCCTCAAACGACATGCTGCGCCTGATGAAGCAGCCGACCTTCTGGGTGGATGCCTTCATCCTTCTGACGTTGCTGATGCCGACGGCGCTCGCAAATCTAGGCTTTCTGCGCATTCTGCGGCTGTGGTCGCTATCGCGCAGCGGTTCGATCTGGCGGCATTTCGAGATGCGCGGCCTGAGACCCTGGCGCGAGGCAAGCCACGCGGTCATCAACCTTGTGACCTTTCTCTTTGTCATCACGGGCTTCGTCTACACGTTTTTCTTCCGCAACGGAGCCGGGCTGGAAAACTACATCGACGCGCTTTACTTCACCGTCGCGACCGTGACGACGACCGGCTTCGGCGACATCGTGCTGCCGGGTATCGCCGGCAAGCTGACGGCGATCGTCACCATGATCATCGGCATATCGCTGTTCGTCAGGCTGGCGCAGGCGATTTTCCGGCCCGCGAAAGTGTTCTTTCCCTGTCCGCAATGCGGGCTGCAGCGGCATGAGCCGGACGCCGTGCACTGCAAGGCCTGCGGTCACGTTCTCAACATACCGAACGATGGCGACTGACCGGCGGCGGTGGTTTAAGAAGCGGCCACTTCCGCCGGCCTTGCCGGTTTCCGCTGAAGATTGAGCAGGTTGCCCATCAGGATGAGCAGTGCGCCGCCGGCGGTGAAAGCGTCGATCTGCTCGCTGTAAAGCAGCCAGCCGATCAGCGCCGACAACGGCACGCGCAGGAAATCCATCGGCGAAATGACGGTGGCGTCGGCATAGCCAAGCGCGCGGGCCATGCAGAAGTGGGACGACATACCGGCGAAGGCGATCAGCACGATCCACGGCCACAGTTCCAGTGGCGGGTTGCGCCACTCGTAAAGGGCTGGAACGAGGCCGACCACCGACTGGATGATCAGCATCCAGAAGATGATGCTTACGACGCTGTCCGTCCGCGTCAGCGACTTGACCATGACCACCGAGATGCCGAAGCAGACCGCGGCGCCGAGCACGACGAGATGGCCCGGATCGACCGAGCCCACGCCGGGCCGAACGATGACCACCACGCCGATCAGGCCCAGCACGATCGCGGCAAGCTTTGGCCGGGACAGCCTTTCACCAAGAAAAGTCACCGCCAGGATAGCCGTCCAGATCGGTGTGGTGAATTCGATCGAGATCAGCACGGCCAGTGGAATCAAGGTCAATGCGTAGAGCCATGCCGCCTGCCCGGTATAGTGGATGACGTTTCGGGCGACATGGGCGAGGGGACGTTGCGTGCGCATCGCCGCAAACCCGCCGCTCGCAAACACCAGCGGCAAGAGGATAAAGAAGCCGATCACCGAGCGCAGTTCCAGCAC
>NZ_RZSJ01000826.1:0-2001 GCF_003998025.1 Mesorhizobium sp. M8A.F.Ca.ET.021.01.1.1 | reverse complement strand
ACGCAAGGCCGGCGTCATCCTCAACGAAATGGACCAGAAGGCGGCGGCGACGCTCACCGGCATCATGGCCAGCGCAGCCCGAAGGGTAGATCCGTCATGATCCGCAAAATGCTCATCCTGTGCGCGGCCGCAGCGCTGTCGGGCTGCGGAACCAACTTCAAGGAGATCGGCAGGGAACCGACCATGTCGCCGGTCGGGTCGGGCATCGGCAGCGACGGGGCAGCGCCCTACAGCTATCCTCAGCCGCCCGCCACGCCGGTCAAGAAGTTCTCTCTGTGGGACGATCGTCAGAGCCGGCTGTTCACCGATCCCAGGGCGCTGCGCGAAGGCGACATCCTGACCGTCAGGATCAAGCTCAACGACAAGGCCAACTTCAAGAACCAGAACGACAGGAGCCGGACTGCCGCGCGCAAGCTGGGCTATGACGTCACGCTGGGATGGGAAGGCAACAGCACGAGCGGCAAGGGCGACGCCGGCTTGAGCTCCAGCACCGAGACCAACGCCGACGGCGAAATCAAGCGCTCGGAGAACCTTGAGCTCAACGTCGCCGCCGTCGTCACCGAGGTCCTGCCCAACGGCAATTTGATGATCAGGGGTTCGCAGGAAGTGCGCGTCAACTACGAACTCAGGGTGCTCACCATCGCCGGCATGGTGCGTCCGTCGGACATCGGCGCGGAGAACACCATCTCCTATGAACGCATCGCCGAGGCGCGGATCTCCTATGGCGGCCGCGGTCGCGTCAGTGAGGTCCAGCAGCCGGCCTACGGCCAGCAGGTCCTCGACCAGGTTCTTCCGTTCTAGGTCTTGGCCTTCTGGGGATTGGAGAGCAAAGCACCGTGGCCAATGTCGAACAGGTTCAGCCTCGCAAGGGTCCTTCCCTTGCCATCCAGGGCGCCATGCTGCTCGTGGTGACGGCCGCCGCCATCGGCATGGGCTGGATGTCAGGCGGCTATCTCAAAGGCGTCGGCGCACCATCATCGGTGCCTGTTGCGCCCGAAAATGAAGGCAAGGTCGCCCAGCCCGCCGCCACCCAACAGCCAGGCACGGGTCCAACGCTTGTCACACTGGCGCCGATCACCACCAATATCGCCTCGCCTGCCGATACATGGATCAGGATGGAAGTATCCGTGGTCTACGACGCGCCGCAGCCGCCGGCCATGGCGGAGGATATTCAACAGGATCTCCTGGCTTTCGTGCGCACCCTGAAAATGCACCAGATCGAAGGCGCCAGCGGCTACCAGCACCTGAAGGCCGATCTCGACGAACGCGCCTCGATCCGCAGTCAGGGGCACGTCAAACAGGTTCTTATCAGGACATTGCTGCTCGAATGAGAAAATTCCTTCTTGCCGCGGTACTGATCGGTGCCGCCACCTCCGTCGCGGCGGCCCAGCAGCTTGACCTCGGCGGCATCGGCAAGGCCGATGGCACCACCGTCGGCTACATCATCCAGATGTTCGGCCTGCTTACCGTCTTGTCGGTGGCGCCGGGGCTGCTGATCATGGTGACGAGCTTCACCCGCTTCGTCATCGCCTTCTCGATCCTGCGTGCCGGCATCGGCCTGCAATCGACGCCGGCGAACCTCATCCTCATTTCGCTGTCGCTGTTCATGACCTTCTATGTCATGGCGCCGACCTTCGACCAGGCGTGGAACACCGGCGTCAAACCGTTGATGGACAACCAGATCAGCCAGACCGAGGCCTTCGAGAAGATTTCCGATCCCTTCCGCACCTTCATGCTGCACAATGTGCGCGACAAGGACTTCGACCTTTTCGCCGACCTCGCCCGCGAGCGCGGCCAGGTCGTTGCCAAGGAGACGGTCGACCTGCGCATCCTGGTGCCTGCTTTCATGATCTCCGAGATACGCCGCGGCTTCGAGATTGGCTTCCTGATCGTGCTGCCATTCCTGGTCATCGACCTGATCGTGGCGACCATCACCATGGCGATGGGCATGATGATGCTGCCGCCAACAGTGGTGTCGCTGCCGTTCAAGATCCTGTTCTT
>NZ_RZSJ01000825.1:0-2003 GCF_003998025.1 Mesorhizobium sp. M8A.F.Ca.ET.021.01.1.1 | reverse complement strand
GCCCTGATCATGGCAAGCGTGTTGCGCGAGGTGCCGCAGTCGGGATTGTGGTAGACGGTGACGGTCATGGCGCGGCCTCGACGGCAAGAGGTTGGATTTCGGATTGCGGCTGCAGCAGCCACGTCATCAACGCCAGCGCGAAGCCGGCGCCGGCGAACTCGGCGGCGATGAAGCCGGGAAGACTTGCCGGGCTGATTCCCGAATACGTCTCCGTGAGCGCCCTCGCCACCGCGACCGCGGGATTGGCAAAGGACGTCGATGCGGTGAACCAGTAAGCAGCCGTGATATAGAGGCCGACCAGCCAGGGCACGGCCGCGCGTTCGAAGCGCAAGCCGGCCAGGATGACGGCGAGCAGGCCGAAGGTCGCGACGCCCTCCGAAAGCCATTGCGCGGCGCCGGTGCGGCCATGCGTCGACAGCGCCAGCGGCGCCAGGCCGAACATCAGATGCGCGATCACCGTGCCGACAATGCCGCCGGTAAGCTGGGCCAGCATATACCAGGCGCAGTCGCCGGCCGACAGCCGGCGCGAAAACGTCAGGACGAGCGACACGGCCGGATTGAAATGGGCACCGGATATTGGGCCGAGGATTGTGATCAGCACGACGAGGCTCGCACCGGTTGGCAGCGTGTTGCAGAGAAGCGCCAGTGCGCCGTCGGCCGTCAGCGACCGCGCCATGATCCCTGAACCGACAACCGTAGCCACCAGCAGCGCCGTGCCAAGGCTTTCCGCGACCAGACGGCGCGGCAGGTCGAACTGGCGCTCGACTGTCATTGGGCCGCCTCTTGCGCATCGGCCGCACAGCAGCCCGGCGCCAGCGCCGGCGCGCAGATTTCCGGCCTTCCGGAGCAGCAATCCTCCATCAGGAAGCGGATCAGCCCGCTCAGCGCTTCATACTCGGCGCTATAGACCATGGAGCGGGAATCACGGCGCACGCTTACCAGCCCTGCCCGTTCGAGCTCCTTCAGGTGGAAGCTCACATTCGAGGCCGAGACCTCGACCTTCTCGGCGATGGCGCCTGCGGCAATACCATCCGGACCCGCGATCACCAGATGCCGCAGAATGCGCAGTCGTGTTTCTTGCGAAAGGGCTGCGAATGCGGACAGGGCTTGACGTTCATCCATATTTCAACAATCCTAGAAATGTTGAAACGAGGATTACCGCACATGCTCGCCTCTGACAATCGGGAATTTGAATCCACCCCCGCCATCGCCGGTGATCCCGAGGACATCACCATCGCTGGCCTGCTGGGCTTTCTGGCCGGCCACGAGGACAGGCAGCTGGTGTTTTTCCATGATGGCCGGCCGGTGAAGCCCGGCTACCACGTCACCGAGGTGAAGGCCGGCACATTCGCCGCGCTGGATTGCGGCGCCAATCCCGAATCCTGGACCGAGATCTTCGTCCAGCTGTGGGACGTCGACGAGGACCGCACGCATATGCCGGCCGGAAAATTCTCGGCGATCATCCGCAAGGTGACGGAGCATGTCGATCTCGACCCTTCCGCCCGGCTGACCTTCGAGGTCAGCGACGGCGTGCGCCCGATCGCCCTGTATCGGGCCGCCCTTCCCCGGCTCGTCGGCGGCGCGGTGCATGTCGACCTTTCGCCCCGGCCGGCAAGCTGCAAGCCGCGCGACCGTTGGCTCGAGGAAGAGAGAAAAGCCAAGGCCTGTTGCGGGCCTTCCGCTTCGGCGCAGCCTTGCTGCCGATAAGTCGCCCACAATCAAGCGAGGAAAGCTTCGTCCCTCAGTTCAGGGACTGGCGGCGTGGCGGCGGTGCCGGGTGTCGCTGCTCCAGTTCGGACGCGGCCGCCGCACGGCCGGTCCGGCGCAGCCTTTCGAGGTAGCCCGGCAACTCGCCAAGGCAATGGAATGGCCCGCCCTCCCTGATCACCGTCACCAGCGGATCGACATCGCTGTCGCTTCTCCTGGCCATCGTGGTGCGCCAGTCCTCGAGCAGTCGGCTGGCGTGATCGACCACGTCGCCCCCGCTGCTGGAAAGGTCATGC
>NZ_RZSJ01000824.1:0-2005 GCF_003998025.1 Mesorhizobium sp. M8A.F.Ca.ET.021.01.1.1 | reverse complement strand
AGACAGGAACAGCAGCGAGCGCATCAGGCCGCCTTCTTCAGCATCATCGCTTGCCTGGTGCATTTGGCGACCAGATCGCCATGCTGGTTGTAGGCGCGGTGCTCGAATTCGACGATGCCACGGTCGGGCTTCGACTTGGACTCGCGCACCGAGACGACCGATGTTTCGACACGGATGGTGTCGCCATGGAAGACCGGGTGCGGAAACACGGTTTCCTTCATGCCGAGATTGGCGACCGTGGTGCCGA
Source organism: Mesorhizobium sp. M8A.F.Ca.ET.021.01.1.1 (assembly GCF_003998025.1). NCBI lineage: Bacteria > Pseudomonadati > Pseudomonadota > Alphaproteobacteria > Hyphomicrobiales > Phyllobacteriaceae > Mesorhizobium > Mesorhizobium sp. M8A.F.Ca.ET.021.01.1.1. The sequence goes on along the minus strand of NZ_RZSJ01000824.1, from coordinate 1,758 downwards.
CCGTGATGTCGTTGACCGAGATGCCGATCATCAGGCCGAGCGTGAACAGCGAGTTGACCAGCGGCTTGCCCCATTCGCTCTTGGCGGCGAAATCGAAGTCGATATGCAGCGGCTGCGGGTTCAGCGTCATCACCGAAAACAGCATGTTGTCGCTCTCGGTGACGGTCTTGCGCAGCGTGTGCTGGAAGACATGGCCGACAACAAACTCCTCGAGATATAGCCCGGCCATTTCCGTCTCCTGCGCTGTCTGACGGTTGATAGGCGCTGCATCCAGCGCTCGCAAGCCAGTTAATGAACATGGTGAACCGTTCGTAAACCATTTCTGCCTACCGTCTTCACGGGGCCGGAAACCTTCCGGCTAGGGGCGTAAGCAGACGGGCATGGTTGTTGTTTCGCATTTCCTGAAATGGATCTACACGGCCAGGGTGTCGGAGCGCGCCGCCGCGGCCAATGCGCTGGCCCGGGCCTATGTCAATTCCGAATTGCCGTTCGAGGACCGCTGCGCCGCCGAAGCGGCGCTGACGCTGCTGCTCGACGACGCCTCGTCGAAGGTGCGGCTGGCGATGGCGGAAGCGCTCTCGATGAGCCACCACGCGCCGCTGCAGATCATAAGCGTGCTTGCCGCCGACCAGCCGGAAGTCGCCGGTGTCGTGCTGGCGCGCTCGCCACTGCTCACCGACGCCGATCTGATCAACCGCGTGGCGGCGAGCCAGAAGGCAACGCAGAAACTGATCGCCGATCGGCCGCTCGTCTCGATGGCGCTGTCGGCGGCCATCGCCGAGATCGGCGAGGCGGAGGCCTGCGCCGTGCTTCTGGCCAACACCGGTGCCGCCATCGCTTCGATGAGTTTCCGCCGCATGGCGGAGCGCCATGGGCATCTGCCTTTGGTGCGCGAGGCGCTGATATCGGATATCAGGCTGCCCGCCGACTGCCGGCACATGCTGCTCATCAAGCTTGGCGAGACATTGAAGACATCGCCGCTGGTCATGGCGTTGATGGGAGCCGCGCGTGCAGAACGCTTCATGCGGGAGGCCTGCGTCAAGGCCTCGGTGACGCTGATCGAAGGCACGCGCCAGGAAGAGCATGCGGCGTTGATCGAGCATCTCAGGCTGCGTGGCGATCTGACCGCGAGCTTCGTGATCCGCACTATCGCGCACGGCAAGGTCGATTTCTTCGGCTCGGCGCTGGTCGCGCTCAGCCAGCAGTCCGAGCCACGGGTGAGGGCGCTGCTGGCCGGCGGGCACGACGTGGCCCTGCAGGCGCTGTTCCGCAGTGCCGGCCTGGCTGCCGCCACGCATGCGGTCATCCTGCGCGCGCTGAAGATCTGGCGCGAGGTTGCCAACGGCAAGCGCGTCGCCGGCGTTCAGGAGGTTAGCTGGCTGATGCTCAAGGAATTGGGCGGGCAATCCGCCGAAGGCGATCTTGCCGCGCTGGTCAAGTCGATCCATCTCGATGCCCTGCGCGAGAACGCGCGCGGCCATGCGCTGGCGATCGCCGCAGCCTAGGTTTTATCCCTCGCGAAGAAATCCGGGAAATCCTCCATCGCCGCGGCGATGATGCGCAGGGACGCCGCGATTTGCAGCATGTCGCCGGTGGCGTTTCTCTGGGCGATGCCCGCCGCGTACTGCCGGGCGACGGCGACGGTCGCTGTTTGCGGATCGCCAGGGGCACGGAAAAGCAGCTCGCGCGCCAATCCCCTCAGGAAGTTGGCGATTGAAAGCGCCGTTTCCGATGGGATGGCATGGTCTTGGCTGGCAC
>NZ_RZSJ01000823.1:0-2007 GCF_003998025.1 Mesorhizobium sp. M8A.F.Ca.ET.021.01.1.1 | reverse complement strand
TTCGAGCGCCGCGCTCCGGCGTGCCTGAAAAGCCGGAAGCCTGGTTGCTCGCCGTGGCCAGGCGGCGGCGTGTCGATGCGGTGCGGCGGCGGCTGACCAGCGAAGCCGGCCGTGACCATCTCAAGCTGATTGCCGAGGAGACGGAGGCGCGCATGACCGACGAGGACCTGCCCGACGAACGATTGCGGCTGATGTTCGCCTGCGCCCATCCGGCGATCGAACCCGGCGTGCGGGCGCCGCTGATCCTGCAGACCATCCTCGGCTTCGATGCCGCCACGATCGCTTCCGCCTTCCTGCTCTCGCCGGCCACGATGGGCCAGCGCCTGGTGCGCGCCAAGAGCCGCATCCGCGAGACCGGCATTCCGTTCCGCGTGCCGGAGCGGGCCGAACTCGGTGAAAGGCTGGATGCGGTGCTGGAGGCGATCTACGCCGCTTTCGCCGAGGGCTGGTCAGATCCGACCGGTACCGAGACGCGGCACCGCAACCTCGCCACCGAAGGCATCTGGCTCGGCCGGCTGGTGGCCTCGCTGCTGCCGGACGAGCCGGAGGCGCTGGGCCTGCTGTCGCTGATGCTGTTCGCCGAGGCGCGCCGCGCGGCGCGTCGCGACACGGCCGGGGACTATGTGCCGCTCGCCGAGCAGGACCATGCATTGTGGGATCATGCCCTGGTCGACGAGGCCGAAGCATGTCTTCGCGGCGCCGCCGCCAAGGGCGTCATCGGCCGCTACCAGCTGGAGGCGGCCGTGCAGTCCGTCCATGCGGCGCGGCGGCTCACCGGCCGCACCGACTGGATCGCGATTCGCGAACTCTACGACGCGCTGTTTTCGATCGCGGGATCGCCGGTCGTGGCGATCAACCGCGCGGTGGCGATCGCCGAGACCGAGGGCGCGGTGGCGGGGTTGGCCGCCCTTTACGTGCTGGGCGACGACAAGCGGCTCAACGGCTATCAGCCCTACTGGGCCGCGCGTGCGGGTCTCCTGGCCAGGCTCGGCCAGGGACCGCAGGCGGTCGAGGCCTATGATCGCGCGATCGGCCTCGAGCGCGATCCGGCGGTGCGCCGCTTCCTGCAGGCAAAACGCACCGCGCTCATACAGTGAGGTCCAGGAGCGCGGGCGGCTTTCGGCCGATCAGGCCGGCCACATCTCGTGCGACGTGTTGAGCGTCTTCATGAGCGGGTGCTGGCGCAACCGCGCCCACAGGCGTTCGATATCAGGCCAGGCCGCCCGCGCCCTGTCGATGTCGGGATGCCAGGCCACCAGCATGACGAGATAGATGTCGGCCAGCGACATCTTATCGCCGACGAGCCAGTCGCGGCCGCGCAAGGCGGCATCGACGACTGCAAAACCACGGTCCATCTCGGCGACCGCCGCCTGTTTCACCGCCTTCGTACCCTCGGCATCCGCCGTGTAGCGATGGGCATAGTAGAGCCGCAGCACCGCCGGGTAGAGCACCGAGGACATGAACGCCATCCAGCGCAGGAACTCCGCGCGCGCCGGTTCCTCGGCCGCCGGCGCCAGGCCGGCCTGTGGGTGGCGTTCGGCGAGCAGGATGCAGATCGCCGCCGATTCGGTGACCGAGCGCCCGTCCGGCAAGGTCAGCACCGGCACCTGGTTCAACGGGCTGATGGCGAGAAAGGCCGGATCGGGCGCCTCGTTCTTCGGCACGTCGATCTGTTCGAAAGGCGCATCGATCAGCGCCAGTGCAGCCTCGACGACGAAACCGCCGCTGCCGGGGCGCGTGTAGAGCTTGTACATGAAATCCTCCCCCGGCCCGAACCAGGGCCGCTGGAGGTTTGCACCGGAGCAGCGGTCTGCTCAAGTCGGGTACGGCGCGCCACGGCAGGTTTTTCTGCGGGCCAGGCTCACGGGGCCTTTCCTTCTCCCCTTGTGGGAGAAGGTGGCCTCGCGAAGCGAGGTCGGATGAGCAACTGTGTTTTCAGGCTTTGTCTGGATACCAGGGTTGGTTGTGTCGAAGCATGGCGCTGAGGATGGTCATAATCTTTCGGGC
>NZ_RZSJ01000822.1:0-2015 GCF_003998025.1 Mesorhizobium sp. M8A.F.Ca.ET.021.01.1.1 | reverse complement strand
GCGCAGCGCTGTCGCCTGGTCGTTGCCGATGAAGGTGAGCAGCCGCTGCAACCAGCGCGACGGCACGGCGGGCGCGTCGCCGGCGCGCGCCGAGCGCGCCAGCAGCACCTTCCTGGCACCCATGGCCATCTGGAAGTCATGCGCGGCGAGGCCGATGCGCCGCTCCGGCGGTTCGAGATCGATGCCGGTCTTCATCAGCCGCGACATGAAGCGGTCGCTCTCCGGCTTGCGCGGCCAGACCCCTTCGTTGAGCCCACCGATGACCAGTGTGTCGACATGCTGCAGCCGGGCTTCCAGCGCGCCCCAGATGGCGATGTTCCTGTCGGTGCCTTGCGCCGGCTTGACGGTCTCGGGCGCGATCAGCGCCTCCATCACGTCAGGCCATTCGATTGCCGCGAACGACAGCGGCGCCGAAGCCGCGACCAGCCCGCGCAAAAGGTCGGCGAGCTTTTCGCCGGCATCGCCGGCGTAGAGTTCGCCAAGGCCGCCATCGGCGGAACTGCCGAGATTCTCCAGGGCAACGACGCTGGTCTCGACCAGCGCGGCAAGGCCGGCTTCCGCCTGGCCCCGAAAGGCTGAAAGCGGCGCCAGCGCTTGCTTGAGACGTTCAAGCAAATTCCGCGCGCCTTCGATGGAGCGCACGGTCAGCCGCGCAAACCAGAAGGGCGGCCGGCTGTCATCGCCAAGGCCGGTGAGGCGGGCTTCGAAAAGGTCCGGCAGCGACGCAATGTCGGGGCGGCCGGTGCCGCCGCGCAGCGCCACCAGTTCGACCAATTCCGCCGCGTGGCGCACATCGCCGCGTTCCAGGCCGAGGCCGAGCAATGGATGCTTGAGCAGCGACAACAGGCCGACCGGATCTCCCGGCCGGAACACCGCCTCGAGCGCCAGCCTGAGCAGGCTGGCCGCCGGCGTGTTGGAAAGCGGCGTGCCGCCGGAATCGTCGGCAACGACACCGAAGCGCTTGAGCTCGACACTGACGCGGCGCGCCAGGGCGCGGTCGCCGGTCACGAGAGCGGCCCTTTGGCCGGGTTCTTCCACGGCCTGCTTGAGTGCGACCGCGATCGCGACGGCCTCGTCGCGCTCGCTTGCCGCTTCGAGCAGCGTCACGTCGGCGAAGGCGGCGGCAATATCGGACGCTGAAAACCCGTTTCGCGTCTCCGCCCACAATTCGGTGGTCTCGGCCGGCCGCAACGCCTCGCCGACAAGGGCCGCGCGGAGCGCGAGCTTCGGCTCGGCCGCGCCGATCTCCTCGACATCGCCGCGCAGCACGCCAATCTTGCCGATCAGCTTCGCCAGGCCGTATTGCGGATGGCCAAGCACGGCTGGACGCGCGCCTGGCGCCACGAGCGCCTGGAAGGAGGCTTCGTCCAGTAACTGGTCGAGCCCGGGCAACACGATGGCGCCACCGGTGAGGCCGGCGATGGTCGCAAGCAGCTCCGCCGTGGCGGGGATGGAACCGGTGGACCCCGCGGCTATGACCGGCCCGGCGGGCGGATTGCGCCGCAGCCGCGCGGCCTCGGCGCGGATCAAGGCGCTGCGATGCGCTGCCGGGTTGGAGCGGTCGCTTTCTTCGAGGAATTTCGGCCAGGCATCGGTGACGATGCCGAGGAATTCGAGCGTCACCTGCCACCATCCGGCAAGGTTCCCGCTCACCAGGCCGGCAAGTTTGGCCCAGTCGGTGCCTTCCGTCTCGATCTCGTCCATCAGTCCGGTCAGATCGCGCGCCAGCCAGATCGCGTCGGCGGTGGAGGCAGGCACAACGATCTCCTCGGCGAAGAGCGCCGCGACATGGGCGGGCAACCGGCGTTTCCACGCCCGCACCAGCGGCGTTAGCAGCAACAGCCGTTCGGTGGCGGCGATCGGCGGCGCCAGATCGATTGCCGCCGATGGCTCGGCCTCGAACAAGGCTTCATCCTCGTCGAATTCGCCGAGCGGACGGATCACCGGCAGGATCGCCGAACCGCCGCCGCCACGCGCCTTCAGGCTGTCGACGAACACGCCGCGCAGGGCACGTG
>NZ_RZSJ01000821.1:0-2019 GCF_003998025.1 Mesorhizobium sp. M8A.F.Ca.ET.021.01.1.1 | reverse complement strand
GGCTTCGGCGCGCGACAGTGGGCCGGGATGGAAGCCATCCGGCCCCGCCGAATTCGCGGGCGCGGCAAGGCCAAAGGTCGAGATCGCGGCAATGGCGATCGCCCGAATTTTCCATCGTCTTCTGGTCATGGGGCATGGTCCGCTTTGGCCCGGCAATAAGAACGCAGTGCAACGGATTGATGACCGGCTCCAGTGCTCACGAAACCGTGTTCGCCGTGGCGGCGGCTGTCACAAAGGTGACAAGGCAGCCACGTTAGCTGCCCTATGGTTCCCGCACCCCTCTAGCCACAGTCAAGCCACGAGGTCTTCCCATGACGAGGCTCAAGCTCTTCACTTCCTTCGGTCTGGCCGGTTCGGCCCTGCTTCCCCTGGCGGCCGCCCATGCCGCCCCTCCCGGCTTCGACAAGATCGACACCGTCGTCGTCATCTATGCCGAAAACCGCAGCTTCGATAATCTCTATGGCGGCTTCCCCGGCGCCAATGGCCTGGCCAATGTCTCGGCCGACCAGGCGCGCCAGCTCGACCGCGACGGCAAGCCGCTGACCGAATTGCCGCCGGCCTGGGGCGGGCTGACCGGCAAGGGCGTCACGCCCGTCGTGACGGAGGCCGAGACCGCGCATCTCGCCAACGCCGCCTTCGCCATTGACGATCCCAAGGGCTTCCATGAGGGCACCAACGTCATCACCCACGACTTGTGGCACCGCTTCTACCAGGAGCAGATGCAGATCGACGGCGGGAAGAACGACAAATTCGTCGCCTGGGCCGATTCCGGCGGCCTCGTCATGGGCCACTATGACGGCTCGAGCCTGCCGATGTGGCAGGTGGCGAAGAAATACGTGCTGGCCGACAATTTCTTCCAGGGCGCATTCGGCGGCTCCTTTCTCAACCATTTCCAGCTCGCCTGCGCCTGTACGCCGGTCTACCCGCACGCCGACACCAGTCCGATCAAGGGCCAGATCGCCGTGGTCGACGCCGACGGCACGTCGTTGAAGGTCGCCGACAATTCGCCGGCATCGGCGCTCGGCGGCGTGCCGAAATTCGTCAATGATGGCGCCATCACGCCCGATTTCCGTGCCGTCAACACCATGCAGCCGCCCTATCAGCCGAGCGCCAACAAACCGGCCGAGGGCGGCGACAAGGCGCTGGCCGACCCGGCCGCGCCGACCACGCTGCCGCCGCAGCACGACATCACCATCGGCGATCTCCTGTCGCTGAAGGGCGTCGACTGGGCCTGGTATAGCGGCGCCTGGCAGGCAACGCTGGACGGCAAGAACGCCACTCCGGTGCCGAACTTCCAGTACCACCACCAGCCCTTCAACTATTTCGCCGCTTACGCACCCGGCACCGCCGCGCGGGCCGAGCATCTGCGGGACGGTGGCCTGGATGGCGCCGAGTTCATCAAGGCGATCGACGACGGCAAGCTGCCCTCGGTGAGTTTCTACAAGCCGCAAGGCAATCTCAATGAACATGGCGGCTATGCCGACGTGGCGAGCGGCGACCACCATCTGGCCGACGTCGTCGCGCATCTGGAGAAGAGCCCGCAATGGGGCCACATGCTGGTGGTCGTCACCTATGACGAGAATGGCGGCTTCTGGGATCACGTCGCGCCGCCCAAGGCCGACCGCTGGGGCCCGGGCAACCGCATCCGGGCCTTCATCGTCTCGCCCTATGCGAGGATGGGCACGGTAGACCACACCCAGTACGACACGACGTCGATCCTGCGCTTCATCACCGCGCGCTACGACCTGCCGGTGCTGACCGGCATCGTCGCCCGCGACAAGGCGCTGGCCGCCAATGGCGAGCCGCCGATGGGGGATCTGAGCGCGGCGCTGGATCTGAGCCGGTAGGGCAGGCGGATCACGAATTTGCCGCCGCGCCGCAACGCGCGGTGGCCTTCTCAGCCGCCATTCACCAGGGCAAGAATGAGCTTTTGCAGATTGCCGCCCTGGCCGAGTTCGACGCGGTCGAAATCGCGGCTTGCCTGGCGCTGTGCCTGCGAGAGCGCGGCCAGGCGTCTGG
>NZ_RZSJ01000820.1:0-2021 GCF_003998025.1 Mesorhizobium sp. M8A.F.Ca.ET.021.01.1.1 | reverse complement strand
AGCTGGTATCGAATTTGAGAGCCATGTCGGCACATTGTTCCCGGAACGGCAAAACCGATTGCCGCATAGCACGCAAGCCAATATAGGAAAACGCAAGACCGCGATTTCTGGTTCGCGGCAAGATTGAATTGGGGAAGATCATGACAACCGCAACGACGACGCGCCCGCTTGTTTTTCTGGCCTTGCCGCAAGACGGTGCCGCGCGGCTGGCGACGCAGTTTTTCCTGGCGATTGCCGGGACACTGCTGTTGACCCTTTCGGCCAAGACCAGGGTAGTGCTCGGGCCTGTCGATATCTCGATGCAGACGCTCGCCGTCTTCCTGATCGCCGCCGCCTTCGGCATGCGGCTCGGCGTCGCCACTTTGCTGCTCTACATGGCGGAAGGCGCGATGGGCTTCCCGGTCTTCCAGGGCACGCCGGAAAAAGGCGTCGGCATCGCCTATATGCTCGGTTCGACCGGCGGCTATCTCGCCGGCTTCGTGGTCATGGCGGCGATTGTCGGCTGGGCCGCCGACCGCGGCTGGGACCGTCATCCGATCAAGCTCTTCAACGCCATGCTGGTTGCCGAAGTGGTGATGATGGCAATGGGTTTTGCCTGGCTGGCGCTGCTCATCGGCCCGGAAAAATCCTGGCAGTTCGGCGTCGTGCCGTTCATCGTCGGCGACCTGATCAAGGTGGCTCTCGCGGCCAGCCTCGTGCCGGCCGTCTGGTCATTGCTGAAGCGCTCCTGATTTGAGAACATCCGGCCCGGATCACTTCGGGCCGGAGCTTGGCCTGCGATGAGCTCGGGCCTGTTTCCCAGCCATGTCACGGACGGGCGTTTCTGATGAAGGTTCTGGTCACCGGCGCTGCCGGCTTCATAGGCTATCATGTCGCCAGGCGGCTCCTGGAGCGCGGTGACGAGGTTGTCGGCATCGACAGCATCAACGACTACTACGACCCTGAGATCAAGGAGGCGCGGCTGCGGCTGCTGGCCGAGGCGGGTCGCGGCACCAATGCCGGCTATCATTTCATCCGTGGCAATCTCGCCGACCGCAGCGTGGTCGACGGCTGCTTTGCCGACCACGCCTTCGACCGGGTGATCCACCTGGCCGCGCAGGCAGGCGTGCGCTACAGCCTGGAAAACCCCCACGCCTATGTCGAAAGCAACATCGTTGCTTTCACCAACATGCTCGAGGCCTGCCGCGGCAGCCGTGTCGGGCACCTGACCTATGCCAGCACCTCCAGTGTCTATGGCGCCAACACCGACATGCCGTTTTCCGAGCATCGCCCGGCCGACCATCCCTTGCAGTTCTACGCCGCCACCAAGCGCGCCAACGAACTGATGGCGCACAGCTACAGCCATCTGTTCGGCCTGCCCACCACGGGGCTGCGTTTCTTCACCGTGTACGGTCCCTGGGGGCGCCCGGACATGGCGCTGTTCCTGTTCACCAGGAGCATCCTGGCCGGCGAGCCGATCAAGCTGTTCAACAACGGCAACCACACGCGCGACTTCACCTATGTCGAGGACATCGCCGAAGGCGTGATCCGCGCCAGCGACAGCCCCGCCGCGGCCAACCCGGCCTGGGATTCCAGCCATCCGGATTCGGCGACCAGCAGCGCGCCCTGGCGCATCTTCAACATCGGCAACAACAATCCGGTGAAGCTGACCGCCTATGTCGAGGCGCTGGAAAACGCGCTTGGCCGCAAGGCCGTGATCGAACTCCTGCCGCTGCAGGCCGGCGACGTGCCCGACACCTTCGCCGACACTTCGGCACTGCAAGCGGCGGTCGGCTACCGCCCCCGGACCTCCGTCACGGAGGGGGTAGGGCGGTTCGTCGAGTGGTACCTGGGTTATTTTGGGCCGCGTTGAGCGTGATGAACGCGTTCTTGGCCACGTAAAGACCTGCTCTCGGTCGAAAAAGACCAGGAACAAAAATATGTGCTAGTCTCCCCAAGTCATCAGACGGTGGGGATTGCCATGTTGGAAACGGACAAACTGTTCGCCGGCTCGATTCCTGAAAACTACGACCGTTACATGG
>NZ_RZSJ01000081.1:0-15650 GCF_003998025.1 Mesorhizobium sp. M8A.F.Ca.ET.021.01.1.1 | reverse complement strand
ATTCTGCGCGGCGCACTTCAACTCGCGTGTGTCCTCGATGATGACGACGCGATCGGCTCCCTTCGCGACCTCGGCGAGCAGGGCATTGGTGAGGGTCGTCTTGCCGGTGGATGTGCCGCCGGCGACAAGGATGTTTGCGCGAGCACTGACGGCGCTGCGAAGCGCGTCGGCCTGCTCGGCGGTCATGATGTCTGCAGTGACGTAATCTTCGAGCGTAAAGACCGCGACGGCGGGTTTGCGTATTGCGAAGGCCGGCGCGGCAACGACCGGCGGAAGAAGCCCTTCGAAGCGTTCGCCGGTATCCGGCAACTCGGCCGAAACGCGCGGCGAGCGCGCATGCACCTCCGCGCCGACATGATGGGCGACAAGGCGGACGATGCGCTCGCCATCGGCGGCCGACAGCACCTCTCCCGTATCGGCAAGACCTTCGGAGAGCCGGTCCACCCAGATGCGGCCATCCGGGTTCAGCATCACTTCGACGATGACGGCATCGTCCAGTAACCGGGTGATGGCGGTTCCGAGCGCTGTCCGGAGCATACGCGAGGTGCGCGCGCGTCCTTCCATATTGTGATGCGATGCCGCCATCGGTGTCCCCGGTTTTTCGGCAGGGACAACTCAGACGCCCCTGTCGGGGATGATTAAAAGAGCCGGATTCTGGATCGCTTCAACAAGTATGTTGAGCCGTAGTGGCGTGGCGTACAAATACAGGAGAACGGCGGCGCCGCTGGCGCCTGGCTTCGATGCGAGGACGCTCCGCGATCGATGCGCGAACTCGGAAGGCTGTTGGACCTGGCTTAACTGTGAACATCGTTGCCGGGCGTTCATACGCGATTGCGTATATCATTTTTTTATACGTGACCGCGTATATTCTAAAAATATACGTGACCGCGTATATTGACCGAATATACGCGAGCCCGTATGCTAACGCCTGGAGGCCGCCATGACCGATCAGATCGCCCGCAACGAAAAACAACTCGCAGCCATCCTGCGTCGTGCCCGCAAGCAGGCCGGCCTCACGCAAGGGGCGCTTGGCGATCAGATCCACTTGCGCCAGGGCACGGTATCGCGCCTTGAAGCCGGAGAGCCGGCTGTGCAGCTTCGTACAGTGATGGCGGCACTCTCCGCCCTCGGCCTTGAGCTCGTCATTCGCACGCGCAGCAAAGGCAGCTCCGCTGACGTCGAGGACCTGTTCTGATGGCGCGGCGATCGGCCCACACGCCACTGAATGTCTTGCTGAACGGGCGCCTGGTGGGCGTTTTGCGCAGAGCATCCACGGGCGCGATAGACTTCCAATACGCCCGCGAATGGCTGGACTGGCGCGGCACCTTCCCGGTCTCACTCTCGCTTCCTTTGCGGGAAGATCGCTATATCGGCGCGCCTGTGATCAACGTTTTCGACAACCTGCTTCCCGACAATGACGCCATCCGCAAGCGTGTTGCCGAACGCGTCGGCGCTGATGGCACGGACGCCTACAGCATGCTCGCAGCGGTCGGGCATGATTGCGTCGGCGCGCTACAGTTCCTGCCTGACGGCATCGATCCCGGCATTCCAGGCGGCATCAACGGCAAGCCAGTCTCCAACGAGGACATCGCCGGGATAATTGAAAACCTTGCCACTGCTCCTCTCGGTCTCGGCGAGGACGAGGATTTCCGCATCTCGATTGCGGGCGCCCAGGAAAAAACCGCGCTGCTGCGCAAGGATGGGGGCTGGTTCAAGCCGATCGGAACGGCTGCGACCACCCATATTCTGAAACCACAGATCGGCCAGTTGCCGAACGGTATCGACCTCTCCCATAGTGTTGAGAACGAGTATCTGTGCCTCAAGCTGCTCCAGGCCTTCGGCGTTCCCGCCGCTCAGGCAGAGACCGCTGATTTCGGGGGGCGCCCCACCCTGATCGTCGAGCGTTTCGACCGGCTGTGGGCTCGCGATGGCCGCCTTTTGCGCCTGCCGCAAGAGGACATCTGTCAGGCGCTGTCGGTGCCGCCCACACGCAAGTATCAATCCGAAGGCGGCCCCGGCATCCCTGAGATTGTCGCGCTTTTGAGGGGCAGTGACACGCCCGAGGAAGACATCACCGTCTTCATGCGCGCCAGCGTTTTGTTCTGGCTGATTGGCGCTACCGATGGCCACGCCAAGAATTTCAGTATCTTTCTGAGCCCTGGCGGGCGGTTCCGTATGACGCCCCTCTATGACGTACTGACGGCACAGCCCAGCTTTGATGCCGGACAGATCCCTCGAAGAAAATTCAAGTTGGCGATGTCGGTCGGCACGAGCCGGCATTATTCGGTCCATGAGATCATGCCCCGCCACTTCATGCAGACCGCCGACATTGCCGGCGTGGGTACACCTGTCATACGCGGAATTTTCGAGGACATTGCTGGAAACGTGGAGAAGCAGGCCGAGATCGTGATCTCCTCATTGCAGCCTGGCTTTCCCGAGCAGGTTGTCGAGTCAGTCAGATTGGCTATAGGCAAGCGCGCAAGTCTTCTCGCCGACGCAAATTGACCATGGTCTGCTGATCATCATCGTCATCGGCCCGCATCGCTATCGTCGCACTGCCAATCATCGCCATCACCATGGCGAAGATCGCCATCGGCCTTATCGTATTCCGCCCTCGTCGATCGGATTGATATCCTCCGAAATTTCCTGCCGTAGCTTCGGCCCCTTCGCCAGCCGCCGGCCCAGGGCGGTGACGAAGGCTTCGTAGCGTTCAGCCGCCTTGGCACGCGCCGCCTGTGCCGCTGGCTCCGGCAAGGCCGGTGTGGTCGCCAACCAGAAGCGGACGAACACGGCCAAGGTCTCAACCGCGATGCCTATATCGCGTTCCTGCCTGGCCAGACGCCGATCGACCTGATCCAGGCGCTTGGCGATCGCGGCCTCGCGACGCTCATCCGCATCGGGCGAGAGGAACGAAGCGATCGCGGCTTCGGCTATCATGGACTGGGATTGATCGCGTCGCGCCGCATAGTCCTGAAGCATCGTCATGACGGGCGGATCGAGATAGACGGAGATCTGAACTTTCTTCTTGCGGCCGGTCATGGCGGCTACAACTCCATGCCATCGTCGGGGTCCAGGGAAACCTGCCGCGCCACACCCTCTACAAGGCGGGCAAGGCGTCGATTGGCGACAGCGTCATCGTCGCCATCATCGATCTCGATCTCGATCTCGAACTCGTTCTCGATCGAGGCCGTCTTCTCGACTGGCGGCGCGCGATTGAGTTCGGGTTGTTGGCGCTGCTCTGATCCAGTCGGATCTTCATCGTCCTGTCGCGGCGAGCCTGGGGGAGCGGCGGCCTCGTGGCCGGCCAGGACCGGCAGCAGGCTCCAATCATCAAGTTGCCCCCCTTCTTGACGGACCAGTTCAGGTGGCGGCAGGACGCGCTCCTGGAAGCGAACATCCTCATAGTAGCGCGCCTTCTTCGCCCGGATCGGCGGCACACCCGCTACCATCACGATCTCGTCGCTTGGTGGAAGCTGCATGACCTCGCCAGGGGTGAGCAACTGACGAGCTGTCTCTTGCCGCGACACCATGAGATGTCCGAGCCAGGGCGACAGCCGGTGGCCGGCATAGTTCTTCATTGCCCGCATCTCGGTTGCCGTACCGAGCGCGTCGGACACACGTTTGGCAGTCCTTTCATCGTTTGAGGCAAAGCTCACGCGCACATGACAATTGTCGAGGATCGAATTGTTTGGCCCGTAAGCCTTTTCGATCTGGTTCAGCGACTGCGCGATCAGGAAGCTCTTTAGCCGATAGCCAGCCATGAAGGCCAAGGCGGACTCGAAGAAGTCGAGACGGCCGAGCGCTGGAAACTCATCCAGCATAAGCAGCAATCGGTGGCGGCTGGTCTTTGTGTGCAGGTCCTCGGTTAGCCGACGCCCGATCTGATTGAGGATAAGGCGAATGAGTGGTTTGGTCCGATTGATGTCGGACGGTGGCACGACCAGGTAGAGCGTCGCCGGCCGTTTGCCGCCGACGATGTCGGCGATCCGCCAGTCGCAGCGCCGCGTCACCTCGGCGACGACGGGATCGCGATAGAGGCCGAGGAAGGACATTGCGGTGGACAGCACGCCCGAGCGTTCGTTGTCGGATTTGTTGAGCAGTTCGCGCGCAGCACTGGCGATGACCGGGTGCGGGCCGGTTTCGCTGAGATGCGCGGTTTTCATCATTGCTGAAAGCGTCGACTCGATCGGCCGCCTTGGATCGGAGAGGAAGGCGGCAACGCCGGCCAGCGTCTTGTCCTTCTCGGCATAGAGGACGTGGAGGATCGCACCCACCAGCAGCGCGTGACTGGTCTTTTCCCAGTGATTGCGCTTTTCCAGGCTTCCTTCCGGGTCGACGAGAATGTCGGCGATGTTCTGGACGTCGCGAACCTCCCATTCGCCGCGACGGACTTCCAGCAGTGGATTGTACGCCGACGATCTTGAATTGGTCGGATCAAAGAGCAGCACGCGACCATGCAGAGCGCGAAAGCCGGCGGTGAGCTGCCAGTTCTCACCCTTGATGTCGTGGACGATCGCCGAGCCTGGCCAGGTTAGCAGCGAAGGCACCACCAGGCCGACCCCCTTGCCAGACCGGGTCGGAGCGAAGCACAGCACATGCTCGGGCCCGTCATGGCGCAGGTAGTGGCGATCGTGGCGCCCGAGCACGACACCTTCGGCGCCGAGCAACCCGGCAGCCTCCACCTCCCTCCTTTCGGCCCATCGCGCCGACCCATAGGTCTGGACGTTCTTGGCTTCGCGTGCACGCCACACAGACATGCCGATCGCAACAATGATCGACAGGAAGCCGCCGGACACCGCGATCAATCCGCCTTCCACGAAGATGTCCGGGGCGTAGGCGTCGTAAAAATACCACCACCAGAATAGCGCTGGCGGATAGTAGACGGGCAAGCCGGCGAGCTCAAACCAAGGCGGGCCTAACTGCGCCTGGAAGCCAAGGCGCCATGCCGTCCATTGCGTCGCCATCCAGATCGTCACCAGGACGATCAGGAAGATACTGAGTATCTGGCCCCAGAGTATCTTCGTCGCGGACATGGAGGTCCTCTCTCGTGTTGTCAGAGACCGAGCCCGCGTTTGCGAGCAAAGCTCCAGTCAATGCCGCCGTCACTGCGGGCGACACCGGAGACATGCCGGCCAAGATGGTTTTCGAGCGAGGGTGACCAAGGCACCAGCTGGAAGCCGAGGCCGTCGTCGAGCATGGCAAAGCGACCAGAGGCGAGCGCGAAGCGCTGGCGGTATATTCCGGCGACATGGTCGCCGCTGGCGGCACGGTTGAAGGGCCGCCCAGCCTCGGCCGCGAGCCTCTCACCAACCCGTTCGAGTTCGCGGCGCCGTAGCGTCTCGATCAGGTTGCTGGTGAAAACAACCCGCCCACCTATACGCTGCGCAAGGCCTTCGCTGATCAGATGATCGGCCCGCTGTTCCATAGCTTGACGAACCTCGGCACCGAAGCCACCGATGCTCAAGGCGGCAGGCGCGCGCGCGATGGCCTGCCGGTCGAGCCAGGTCGCTCCCGCTGCCGTGATCTGCTCATGCACACCAAGATCGGAGCGAACGGCGAGCGCGACACGACGCCGGCCGCCCGCATCTTCGAAGCGGCGCAATTCGACGACCGACCCTGGCGGGCCGTCGCCAGTTGCCTCGAGACCGCCAAGTCTGATGTGATGCGTGCGTCCGTCGACAGCGTCGACTACGGCATAGGCAGTGCCGGTCAGTTCGTCGTCGAGACCGCGATCAAGCAACCGCCCGACAATGGGCGTATCGAGGCTTTCGGCGGCCAAGACATAACTGCTCGAACCGCGCTCGATCCCTTGTTCGGTCAACGCGCGATGCATTCGCTTTATGATGTCGCCACGCTCGCCGAGCTCCCGCAGGGTAGGCTCGGCCCTATCGTCGATCACCCATTGGCCTGGAGCAACCTGATCGGCAAGACCGAGGGCTTCGAGCTTGCGCAGGCGACCGACCTTATGCACGTGATACTCGTCGGGCCGCCTATGGGCACTTGCGGCAAGATCGATGACGCCGGTGCGCGACATGTCACGGACCAGCTGACGGTCAAGCTGGGTCCAGCGTTCTGCTTCGATCTGCCGCTGCAGATTGCGGCGGACGTCGAGATCGGCGCGGGGCCCGAGTTCCTGGGTAACAAGATCGGCGGCTCGGGCTCGCATCCCTTCCTTGATGTAGTCGCGTGAGATGACGAGATCCTGCGCGTCATCTGTGCGTCCACGCAGGATGACGTGGATATGGGGGTTGTCGGTGTTCCAGTGGTCCGCCGCGACCCAATCGAGCTTCGTGCCGATATCTTTCTCCATCTGCCCCATGAGGTCGCGCGTGAAGGATCTGAGATCCGACATCTCCGGAGCGTCCTCTGGCGAGACGATGAAGCGGAAATGGTGTCGATCGCTCCCGCAGCGCTCGGCGAACACCTTGACGTCCGCATCGTCCGTTCCCGGGCCGAACATGCGGGCCTTTTGCCCTTCACGGGTGACACCCTCACGTTGCAGGTAGGAGAGGTGTACGGTCAGCGGCACAGCACCCGCGGAGTGACGAACGACACGGGTTTTGATGACAGTGACGCGAGAGCGGCTGGTCAGCAGGCGGTTGGCCCGGATGTTGGCGACCTGGCCCCGGCCGAAGCGCGATCGGTTACCGGGGCTGATTTGACCGGTGCGGGAGATGCTTCCGCCGGCTTTTTTCGCCGCCGCCAGTGCCTGTGCGATGAACGGCCGCAAAGCCTGATCGCGGTTGGAACGAATGCGCCCGGGTCGAAGGCGAAGCTCGTGCTCATCGGCCATGTTCCTATCCCGCAACGTGGAAAAGAAGATGCCGATACAATGTCTTGGGCGTGCGACGCACATTGCGCGGAATTGCTGCAATGTGCGCATGGCGCCTGAAAATCCTCAAAAACCAACCGACCGGCCGGCACACAATGTGCGGGCTTTTATCTAGCCATCCCTCGGTCGTGTTGCCTGCATCTCCCCCCTCCGTACGCCATGGCCCGCTGGAGCACGAAATGGTGCGAAGCGCGTTGATGACGCTCATGGAGCGGACCTTTCCCTCACTTGCGGTGCGAACAGACCGGTCGATGGCGGCGTAGCGTCGGCCAATCCTTCCGTCGGCATGGCCTTTGAAGGATCATCGCGGAAACGCCTCAACTGCATCGAACCATCCTCCGGCTTGCTTATTGCCTGCGCGGCGAAGAGCGAAGCGTACCTCCAGCCGTGCTGTGCTGGGGATGCCGGACTGAGAGCTTTCGGTGCACCGTCGTTGAGTATGGCGGATGCGACGACGGCGACGTAAGCGCTGGTCTCCCGAGGCAGCCGCCTGCCCTGCAGCGACGCCTCGTAGCGTCCCGGGCCGGCATTATAGGCAGCAATCCAGCCGGGCGATCCGTAGCGATCAACCAGCTCGCGGATATAGGCCGAGCCCGCGATGATATTATCGTGCGGATCATAGGGATCGGGGCCAAGTCGATAACGCGCGCGCAGGTCGGACCAGGTATCGGGCACAATCTGCATCAGACCCATGGCACCCTTGCGCGATGTGGCCGGTTGTTCGCCGGCGCTCTCGGCGCCAAGGACGGCGCGGATCCAGCCCGGCGGAAGGCGGAAGCGGCGCGCCGCCTCCGCTATGTGGGTGTCGTAGAGACCGCGCGCCGTCGGCGTGCCTAATGGGCACTGCGCCGGTGCAGTCGCGGGAACGACGCATGTGAAGCAGAGCCCGGCAAGTACAAACACAGCTGAACGTCGTGTAGCGCGAGGCAACGCGGGCGTTCCCAACTGGCTCGTCGGCCGGCGGCGCGCCAACATCGCCTAGTCCTTCTCCACGCGGTCACGCAGACGCGACCACTGCAAAGACCAGGACTTTTTGTCGGCGCCGTTTTGGAACAGATAGGCGCGGATCGGCTGCGCGAAAGTCGGGTCGTCTATCTGCAGTGATACGAACTCTCCCGCCTTTTCGCTGGAGTGTTTCCAACCGGCGCCGATCGCGATGCAGTCTTCGCCGCCAGCTTGCACAAGGTAGTCGGGCGCATTGTCTGTCTCGTTCGCTTCGGCCGCGACGATCGCAATCTCGAGGTTGAGACTGAGCGTGCGGATTCGTCCCGAATACCCGGTCTGATGGCTTATGAACTCACCGATCTGTGGCATTTCCTGTCTCCTGTCTTTGATGTCTGCGGTGACGATCAGACGGCACGGAGGACGCCGCCGGTGGCGCGCTCACCGCGCTGTCGCACGCCATTGGAAGTGGCCGCCGCCCTGCTCGTCCGTCCACAGCGGAACGGCGCGGCCGATGATGTGATCTGTGGTAAGGAAGCCGAAGTAGCGTCCGTCGAAGCTGTCGCGGACGTGGCTGTTCATCAGGAAAACGGCGCCGGCGGGAATGCGCCGGCAGCCCTGCCAATCCGGCAGGTCGCGACCGTTGCGATCGTGTTTGAGCGCGGTACCGACGTCAGTGCCACTAACTGAAATGACCAGCTCTTTGCGGCACACGGTTTGGCCTGAAACCGCAAGGATGTGCTTGATGAGCGGCACGCGCTTTGGCAGATAGCCGCGGTCGGCAAGCAATGTTGCGAGCGGTTCGGGCGGCTCGACGGCAACGAGATCGTTCGCCGAAAACGGCACGCCGCCGTCGATCAGGTACAGGCCAATTGGCGTGCTGGCTGAAGCATTCCAGATGAACCTCGGCGACACCTCGGTGAACGCGGGACAGAGCATGGCCGTGATCGCCAGTGCCGTCGCGAGGACGATCGCGTGCCGCGTCATGGCTGGACCCGCCGCCGGAGCAAGTGGGCGCGGTGAATATCCAACGTATAGGCGCGTGGCTCCTGTCCCGCCGTCAATCGGTTGTGGACATGCCGCCAATGATCAGCCGAGACCGCTTCCGGATCGATGCCGAGTTGCTCGATCCGGTCGATCATCTGCAACACCCGCTCCACCTTGGGCCAGCCGTCAGACCTGAGCAGGATGTCGCCGCCGGGTCGCACGAAAGGCAGCGTCTGGTGTGCTTCGCCCTCAGCGACAACGCGCACGATATCGACGCGGGAAATGATCGTGCCGAAGTCGTTCGCGGCCCAGCGAACGAAGGCAAAGACAGTGCGTGGGCGAAACGAGACAACGCGCCGGTGGCGGTCGAGAATCTTCTCCTGGGCGACCGAACCGAAGCGGATCCAGTACTCGATCTTCTTTTCGACCCACGTCAATTCGACGTGGGTCAAGCCGTCATCGCCCATCGCGCCGATCACCGATCGGCCTGAACGGAAGTCAACGACAGTGCCCATTGCTTGTCTCCTGATTTCGCGGGGAAGCAACCGCGGTGATGGAGTTACTGAAGTGATGCCGGCGCGGTGGACCCGCTGCGCCTTCGCGCGGGGTCAGTTCAACGCCCATACCGTCCGGCCGGCGTTGGAGCCGCTGCTGGATGGCGCTTGGCCGGAAGGACTGAGCCGCGCGGGTCCGAAGTCGAGGTAACGGCGCCACGCTCTGCCCAAGCCTGGAGATCGTCCACGGCGTAGACGACACGGCCGCCGAGTTTGCGATAGCCAGGACCAGTGCCGTAGGTACGGTGTTTCTCGAGCGTGCGGGACGACAGGCTGAGGAACTCGGCAGCTTCCTTGGTGCGTAGAAAGCGCGGCGGCAAAACGGCTAGATCTGGTCGCATGTATCGAGCCTCCCAGGGGGTTTTGAGAACCGCTGATGCTCAGCGGCGGGCAGCGACCACTGTGGCGGAAAGGCGGCTTCGCAGGGGATGAGGAAGATGGGGGGGTGCAATATTGCCACCCCGGAGCTAGGAGCGCTTCCGATGGCGCAGCAATTGCAGATAGCCGCCGGCGATCATCGCTGTTCCGCCCTTGGCGAGACCGATCACGGTGTTGCGAAGCGACGAGGTTTTCCAGGGATTGGAGACCACACGCCCCGCCCCATAGAAAGCGGTCGCGATTTCACGATAGCTGGCGCCGTTCGTGCGACCGTCGGCGGCCCGCATCATCAAGCGCAGGCGGCGCCTCTGCTGAACAGTCATTCGGGTATCGGGCGGCACGGGCCGACTGTTATGGCCGCGCCAGAAACGGACCAGAGCCTCGACCCGGCCTAAGGTCTCGGAATCCAGCGGTATCAAGGCCGCGCGGGAACAACTCGCGGCGCTACCCGGAAAGAGAAGGAGTTGCGTTGCGATCCCGCTGTCATGGATAGCGTGCGACCCCTGCGGACTGTCGTGGCGAGCACTGATCCCGGCGAGCGCCGTGGGAGGGTCGGATGACAGGAAATCGGGGGACGGCACGAGGGCCAGCACCGCGGGGTCGGCAAGAGGCGACCACAGAACGTCCTGCATCAACGCGGACAGGTCGGGACGGGCGGCGAAATCGCAACCCCCAACGTTTCTGCGCTTCCGTCGGAAAAGGTTGCGTCTCCGCTCCCGAACGGGCGAGCGCGGCGTAGAGGCGCTGATATGAATTCCAACGGCGCAGGCATTCCCAGGCCAATCCTTCGACTGGTAAGCTGTCGAAGAAGTCGTAGCTGGTGTTATCCCGCCAACGTGACGTATCCGGCTTCATCGTGCGTTCTCATCAGGCTGCAAGTGCGCCCGAATCGATTCCGGGTGATTGCGATTGGCGGAAGACCACGGATGGGCATCGGGTGATGCTTCTTCGGCATCACCGGGCGACAATGTTCGCTAGGTGTCGGTCTTGCGCAGGAGCTGACGGTAGCCAGTTCGTGTCATCCAGCGCGCCCGCGCCAGATGGCTGTCATGAACCTGTCGGGCCCGCCGCGGCTCCTCTTTCGGATCGATCCCGAAGAGGATCTTGACTACCTCCCGCCAATCGGCGCCGTCGGCGTCGGCGTCAAACAAGCGCATGTAGAGCTTGATGTGGCGGCGATCATAGTCGGTGAGTTCTTCCCCCGTTGGCGCGGTGTCGTCAAAGGGCTCAATCATATTGTGTTCCCCACGGCGAGGCGAAAAAACAACTCTTACAGATGTCACGGTGGCCACGGAGGCCGCTTTGCGAGCATCACACGATGCTATCTCGGCATCGCCGCCTTGGGCCTCAGCAGCTTTCGTCAGGTGAGGTTCCGCCCGGATGGTCCGGGCGGAACTTCTGATCGGCGTCCCTATTCTGCGTTGCGGCGGCTCGGGCGGGACCAGATCAGGCTGTAGCCCTCACCGTCCTCGTCATTGAAGAGGTTGGCGAAGATCGGGGCGGTGAAGCTTGGATCGTCGAGCTTGAGCCCCAGATAGTCGCGGCCTTCGTTGGACTGCTTGGACCAGGCGGCGCCGATATCGGCGCGGCCGACAAAGACGCGGTGGCTGGGGGCGTTTTCGCCGTTGGCGCGGGTTTCGGGGACGATGCGGACGCCGCGGGCCTGGACGCTGAGGGTGACGATTTCTCCAGTGAACTCGTTGTTGCCGGACTTCTTGAAGGTGCCGATGGTAGCCATGGTAGTTCTCCTTGATCCTGTCTGCTTCGAGCCGCACCATTGCGGTCTCGATGGTGGTCGCAAGGCGGAAGGCGATCGCCGGCGCACCAGGGCCGAAGCGAAGCGGAGGACGGTACGGAAGCGACTTTGTTGTTGCGCGAGGAATGACGGCGCAGCCGGCAGGGGAAGAAAGTCGCGACGTGCCGTTGCGTCACAGGCGACCGAGGCGAAGCCGTTCTTCGGACCAGAAACACCAGTCGAAGAGACCGCTATCGGTGTGCTCGCCGCGACAGGACTTTATCCAGGAGAGTTGGCGGTCCTGGGCACCTACCCTATCCGGCCACAGACGTCACAGGTGGTCGAGGTCGTTTTGCCACGGCTTGAGCGTGTGCAGCACCAAACCTGTTCAACATGGCAAAGTCACGGGAGCGATTGATTTCGGCGGCCTCCCAGACGTCGCGGGGCGGTCGCGGCTCTAACGACTATGCTAACTGGTGCCCGGCTTAGACATGCCGCTCGACGCCAACGCTCGTCTGCACTGAAACCGAGGCTTGGAGTTGATTGCCATCGCCCGAAAAACCGCGGCGAAATTGGAATGCCTCGCACGATGTTGCAGATGTGAGCACTCAAATCTAACGTTCTCACGCGAGTGCCTATTCATCTCGCCAGACCACGCGGCGCACGAATTTGATTCCAACCAAGCGCCGAAAGCGAACTTTGACCGCCTCCTCACCGACGAGGTGGAGCAATTCTGCGTCAATGCTTTCGCTCATGCGGCACTTCTGGCATGTCATCTTCCCTCGCAGCGCTTCGACCGGCACGTTGCCATAGATCTCTCTCAGCTCGGCGGGCTTGAAGTACCGCTTGATATTGCAGTGCCGACAGCGAATAAGCACAACCTGACCGGCGTTGTGAGCATGCATGAGGGTCCACGGCGCGCCTTTGTGCCATCGTTCGGGTTGCTCGGGCATATCGGGAAATGAGGAACATATTCCTCGCCAGTCAAGGGGCTCTTGACTCTTTGTTCTCATTTTGTTCACTGTTGGCCAGATAGGCACAGGAGGGGAGCTATGAAGCTCCGCTTGGAAATAAAAGGCGCCTCGCCGGCAGAACAGCAGCGCGGCATCAGCGCTGCGGACGCTTTTTTTGTCGCGACGGGAATTTCTGCCCAGCGGGCTGCCGATGGTATGTTTGCGCTGGAGGGTTGGGATGACGCCAGTTCCTGGAAAGCAGCGAGCCAACACCGCGGACGAGGACCGCGCAGCGAGCGTTTGGATGCAAACAAAGCCGAAATCGCCGCGTGCTGTGCCGACTGGCCAGCCGACGCCGTGCCGGAAAACTAGCTGTTCCTTGAATTGGTAGATTGATGAGGGACGAACCAATCAGGCTTGCCGAAGGCGTGACGGTAGCGCCGCGGGATCGCGGGCATATCGAAAACCATGTTTGTGAGCACGCCGGCCAGGCAATGGCGCACCATTCGGGTTCGCCCGGCCGCGACAAACATCGCACTGGTTCTGCCTGGCCCACCGCGGCGATGGCGACCGGTACCTTTGAAGGAGAAAGACCATGCCAGATAAACCGCCGTACATGCCGACAGGCATTGGGATGGGCATATTGGTCGACGATGAAGCCAAGGTCGGTGTTCTGATATTTCATACGGCGCAAGGTACGTTCGACTTCGCCATCAATCTCCAGGCGGTGGACGTCCTAACCAAAGCGCTCAACAAGATCGAAATGCATCTCCATTCGGACAAGGCGCACTGAATGTCCGACCCCTCCCAGAAGAAGCCAAAGCTCATCGTTGTCGTCGCGTTCGACCGCGCCGAGGACGGAGAATTATTCACGGCCTATGGCCCGACTGACCAGCAGAGCGAGGATCGCGCTGTGAGAACGGCCAAGGCGCTAGCATGGCAACATGTAGGAGTCATCGCATGGAGCCGCGATGCAGACCCGGCGCTTGGCGATTATGGTCCACCTACGACACTATTCGTGAGCGGCGATGTTCCAGACATGGAGTAGACGCCACCACCGGACCGAGCATCACGAGCTTTCTGGACGCACGGTTTCCGCCGAGAGCGATCCCGCCGGAAGCGGCCGCAAAAGCTCCGCCTCCGGCTTCGTCAAATTAATCCAGGCCGCCCAATTCTCAGGCCGAAGCACCACGACCTGGCGATTGTGGTAAGGCGCGATATCCGGTCCGGGGTCGGTCGTCAGCATCGTGAACGTGGGCGGCTTATTGCCCGTCCCTTCGCGCCACAGCCCGGCAATGGCCATGAATCGCGAGCCGTTGAGCGTGAACCTATGCTTCGCCTTCGGATATTTCGTGCCAGTGAATTCGAAGAACGCTGACGCCGGAATCAGGCAGCGTTTGCTATTGCCGAATTGCCGCCCTTCAGAACGGAAATTGAACACAGGCCCGCCCTTTGGACCGCTCGGCGGAAATCCGAACGTCATCGAGGCCAATTCCATAGTGTCGCCTGCGGCGCGCACTACGGGTGCGGGATCATTGATGCGGATATCATCCGCCTGTGGCAAATCGAGGTCGGATTGACGTGTCGAGATTTTAAGCGCCAACGACGCCATCATCCGGCAATATTCAGCCCAAGCGACGTGTTGTTCATAATCATTGCACATGAAAGGCTCCGGACTGACGATCCTCACTCTAGGGCAAGCAGACCCGGGGTGAAAAGTGCCGGCACTCAACCGAAGGCGGCCCGTTCAACCAGGACGTCTGCGTCCCTCCCGGCGCTCTGGCCGTCTGAGCCCTGCGGCCAGTCGAATTCTACCCGGTGGGCTGTCGAGGCTCGCCGCCGCTGTCCTAGACTTCGTCTGTGCGAACTGCACCGGCCCTTCCGAGCAGTCGGTTCCTCGACAAGGTTGGCCGACCGACCGCTCACTTGACACTCTGCCTCGTCGTTGTCCTCTTCCTCACCTGCCCTCGCCCTTCCGGCGCGCGCAAGCTGCCAGCGTCCTCTTTTCAAACCAAACAAGGGCGTACAAAGCGGAAGGATCGAAATGCCCGCCAGTGGGACCGAGCCATTTCGGTGCTGGAGAAAGCTCGTGGCCCTGAGACCGGTTCAAAAGGGCGGCCGTAGGAGCATCAGTATAGCGCCGCCGCCAGGCGGGATGCGGGACCGACAGCCCCCGGCGAAGGGCGCCATATCGAGACTTATGTCACCCTGGCGAACTCTAACATCGTTCTTTGCGGTTGGCGGTGAGCCGCCATGGAGCGAGGCGGCATTGCTGCGAACAGCGATCCTGCAATATCAAAGTTGTTGAAAATATCGGCAGGCTGGACATGAGCAGAGAGCCGCAACCGCCACATTCCTAGCAAGTGGCATGGCTTCATCCCGCGTACGGGTCGATTTCACGGACGATCTCCGAGTCATCACCGTCGTATTCGGCAACTGGCATGACCGCGAGCGTGCCGTCGCCGGCGCGGAAGATGACGATGCTGACCATGAGGCTGGTGGCAAGGCTGAAGGCAAAGGCGTTGGCTTGTGCGAGAGACATCTTCCGGCTCCTGTTAGGAGGCGGGGATCGCTCCCCGCGTGACAGGCGCCCCATGTGTCCGGCCGAAGGCCGCAATCACCGTGGAGGCGAAGTCGAAACGGCGGCACGCTTTGCGTAGTCCGACCCTTTACGGGTTGATGGCATCAGGCCCTCGGCCCGGAGCAAGGAATCGCGCCATGAACGAGGAAAGCGATCCCCACTTCCAAACAGGAGCCGGCGAGACGAAATCCAAGCTCACGACCTTGCATTCGGGGCAGCCATACCGGGAAGGACCATCGCCGGACGTTGTCTAGGGCGACCGGTCGGAAAGGGACCGCTCCTTTGCCGTTGGCAGGAGGCGACGCCTCATGAGGCGCCCAATTTCATGACCGGGATGCCGAGCCCGCGCGCCTTGTCGACGAGGTTGTCCTGGATGCCCGTGCCTGGAAAATGGACGACACCGATTGGCATCGTGTCGAGGATGGCGTCATTGCGTCTGAAGGGGGCGGCCTTGGCGTGCCTTGTCCAGTCGGGTTTGAAGGCGATTTGTGGCACCTTGCGATTGTATGCCCATTTGGATGCGATCAACTCCGCACCGCGGGGCGATCCGCCATGGAGCAGAACCATATCCGGATGTTTGGCATGCACCTGGTCGAGTTTCGTCCAGATGAGGCGGTGGTCATTGAAATCGAGCCCGCCAGTAAGGGCGACCTTCGGGCCGGGAGGCAAGAGTGCCTGGCTGTCTGCG
>NZ_RZSJ01000819.1:0-2039 GCF_003998025.1 Mesorhizobium sp. M8A.F.Ca.ET.021.01.1.1 | reverse complement strand
TCGTAAAGCTTGGCGGCATGGACACGGCGGTCACGGGTGACGCCCGGCGTGTCGTCGACAAGCGCCAGCTTCCTTCCCACCAGCCGATTGAAAAGAGTCGATTTGCCGACGTTAGGTCTGCCTATGATGGCGACTTTGAAGGTCACGATGCACTGCCCGACCCGCGGATCAGTTCGGACATCAAGGTCGCCCGCTCGCGCGTGTTGCGCGGGGCGCCGTCATCGGAGGCGATCTGGTCGAACAGTTTCAGCGCGTCCTGCGTCTTGCCTTCCTTCCAGGCCGCAAGCCCGAGCGCCTCGCGCGCGCTGTGGCGCAGCGTGTTGGTGTCCGAGGTCAGCGCCTCGACACGGCTGGACACGTCGGCGAAGGAGCCATGGTCGACGAGCAGGAGTGCTGCCCTCAGCCGCGCCATGTCGCGCAGGCCCTGGGGAATGGCGGTGTCGGCGGCGACGTCGTCGAAATCCTTGACGGCTGCGTCGACGTCGCCCTTGTTGGCCTTGACGGTCGCTGCGCGCATGCGGGCGAGCAGCGGATAGGCGCCGTAGCCATCCTTCTCCAGCTGATCGAGCGCGGCCAGCGCGTCGTCGTTCTTGCCGTCATTGGCAAGCTTCAACGCCTGCGAGAAAGCATCGCCGGAGCGGTTGGCGCGCGTCTCGTCCCAATAGCGATAGCCGACGAAGGCGGCGGTACCGAGCACCACCAGGATGGCAATCACAAGCAAGGCCGGGCCGAAACGGTCCCACAGCTTCTGCGCCTGCTCGCGGCGCATCTCGTCATTGACTTCACGGATAAAACTGTCGTCGGACATCGATCAAAACCATTCTTGGCCCCGGGCCGGGGCCGTTCGTGAGCCCGCGTTTTAGCGAAATTTTGTCGGCATGGAAGGGGTTCGACCGGAAAATCGGCTATTCCCGGGGGCAAACGGATGTTTGCCCCGGGGCAAACCCACGAAAACCCAATCGCACCGGCGCCACATTTCGGGGATAGCCGGCTTGCTGACCACCCGGAGCCTGTAAAATTGCCGATGCCCAGTCTGTCCCGTGTTATTGCGTTTTCGCTTGCCTCGCTCGCCGCCGCCGGCGCGGCCCTGGCCGACCCGCCCGCGCCAGCAGAACCAGCGAGGCCGAAGCAGGTCGTCATCATCTCGTTCGACAGTGCCCGCGACATCTCGCAGTGGAAGCGTAGCCGGGCGCTGGCCCAGCGCACCGGGGCGCATTTCACCTATTTTCTGTCCTGTGTCTTCCTGCTGTCGCCCGAGACACGCGGCCAATACGCGGCACCTGGCAAGACCGCGGGCAAATCCAACATCGGCTTTGCCGCCTCCAGGCAGGACGTGGCCGAGCGGCTGGAACAGATCGGTCTCGCCGCCCATGAGGGCCACGACATCGCCAGCCACGCCTGCGGCCATTTCGACGGCAAGGACTGGAGCAAGGCCGACTGGCTGACGGAATTCGCCTCGTTCGAGCACATTCTAGAAAACGCCTATGCCATCAACGGCATTGCGCCCGAACCCGAGGGCTGGCGCGATTTCGCGCATGCGGTGGCGGGTTTCCGGGCGCCCTACCTGTCGGCAAGCAAGGCGCTTTACGAGGCGCTGCCGGCAGCCGGCTATCAGTTCGACGCCAGCGGCGTTTCAAAGGGCCCTGCCCTGCCGCCGACCATCGGCGGCATCACCCGCTTTTCCCTGCCGCTGATTCCGGAAGGGCCGAAATCACGGCCGGTGATCGCCATGGATTACAATCTCTATGTCCGGCATTCCGGCGGCTTCGAGCGGCCAAGCAAGGCCGGCGAATTCGCCGACCGCACCTACCAGGCCTTCCGCGCCGCCTTCAACACGCAATATCAGGGCAAGCGCATTCCGCTGGAACTCGGCTTCCACTTCACACTGATGAATGACGGCGCCTACTGGAACGCACTGGAACGCTTTGCCGGCGAGGTCTGCGTCAAATCAGATGTCGAGTGCATCAGTTTTCGCGATTATGTTTCGCGGCGGGACGGCAGCCAGAAGCAGGCGACGGTTGGCGGCTGAGCTGCCAACC
>NZ_RZSJ01000818.1:0-2047 GCF_003998025.1 Mesorhizobium sp. M8A.F.Ca.ET.021.01.1.1 | reverse complement strand
CATAGAAGAACGGCAGCCAATGCTCCATGCCCGCGAAGCGCCGCCCCTCGCTGACCGCGGCGTAGAGCCCGTCGTCACGCGATGGCGCGCCGAATGCCTCGATATAGGCGCGGCGGAAGCGGCTGATGGTTTGAGGCGTCAGCGCCACTTCGCTCATCGCCTGCAGCGCCATCGATTTGCGCTGGCCAGTGGTGCGCTGCGTGGCGGCGTCGAAGACGCGGATCGATTCCAGCGTGTCGCCGAAGAAATCAAGTCGCAGCGCCTCGGTCCAGCCGGGCGCGAAGAGGTCGAGAATGCCGCCGCGCACCGCGAATTCGCCGATGCCTCGCACGGTCGGCACGCGTTCGAATCCCGACGTCTCCAGCCGCGCGATCAGCGCATTCATGTCGATCTGGTTGCCGGGTCTGGCGTGGAAGGTCTGCGCCTCGACAAGCTCCGCGGGCGGAATACGCTGCAGCAACGCATTGGCGGTGGTGAGAATGACGGCACGATGCGGTTTCTTCGCCAGCGCGATCATGGCGGTCAGCGCATCGAGGCGCTTGGCGGCGGCATCGGAACCCGGCGACACACGGTCGTATGGCAGGCAGTCCCAGGCAGGCAGCTCCAGCACGGGCAGGCCGGGTGCGACGAAGGACAGCGCCTCGATGATGGAAGGCAGGCGCTGGCCGTCGCGGGCCACGAACAGCACCGGCTTGTCGGGTGCGATCTCGAGCGCCGTCTGGACCAGCGCGAAGGCCTCGTATCCATCGGCGACACCGTCGACGATGAACTGGCCGGTGCGGCCCTTCGGCAAGCCAATGGTGGGAATGAGAGCCATCAAATCACGGTCTTGGTTGTCGCAATTCCCGTGGGAAAACCGCTTCGCACTTTTCCTGGAATTGCTTGTGTTCAGAAAGTCATGTGTTCAGAAAGTCATGGTCCGGCGGGACGCCAGGATTTTTTGCAGGACGGCACAGTCGATCTCCGTCGGCACCGGGCGTTCGCCAGTGACCAGCGGCAGGAATTCCGTGTCGGAAATGTCGAGGAGCCTCTCATATTGGTCGATTTCCTCAGCGGTCAAGGTGCCGATCTCGGCATCGGCGAAGGTGCCGAGGATGAGGTCCATCTCGCGCATGCCGCGATGCCAGGAGCGGAACAACAGCTTGCGGCGATGGGCGTCCAGACCCTCGCTTGATCGTTTCGTTCCGGTCATTGTGCCGCATCCTCGCTTCAAGCGGCGCATATAGCGTGGATAGTGGGCGGTGTCAGCCTTGCGCTGCGGCCGTCGCGACATAAGCTGACATCATGCGTCCTTCCATCCTCGATCCCCTGTTTGTCCCGATCACTTCGCTTGCCGGCATCGGACCGAAGGTCGGTGCGTTGATCGAGAAGGTCGTGGCGGCCGACCTCGGCGATCGCGCAGCGCGTGCCGGCGATCTGTTGTTCGTGCTGCCGCACACCGTCATCGACCGCCGCAACCGGCCAGGCATCGCACTCGCGGCCGAAGGCGCCATCGTGACGCTTGAGCTGCGCATAGACCGCCACCAGGCGCCGCCGCGCGGCAACAAATCAGTGCCCTATCGGGTCTACGCCCATGACGATACCGGCGAAATCGGCCTGACCTTCTTCCATGCCCATGCCGCCTATCTCGAAAAGGCGATGCCGGTGGGCGAGCATGTCGTGGTGTCAGGCCGCATGGAATGGTTCAATGGGCGCCCGACCATGGTCCATCCCGACCATATCGCACTCGCCAATGAAGCCGAGAACCTGCCGCTGGTCGAACCGGTATATCCGCTGACCGCGGGGCTGTCCGGCAAGGTTTTGCGCCGTGCCATCGGCCAGGCGCTCGGCCGCCTGCCGGACCTGCCGGAATGGCAGGACGATGCCTTCATGCGCCGCCAGGGCTTTGCGTCCTTCGGCGACGCGCTGACCCGCATCCATTATCCCGCCGACCCGATCGATGTCGCGGTCGAAGGGGCTGCATGGCGCCGCCTCGCCTATGACGAATTGCTCGCCGGGCAGGTTTCGCTGGCCCTGGTGCGGGCAAAGGTGCGACGCCTGTCAGGCC
>NZ_RZSJ01000817.1:0-2059 GCF_003998025.1 Mesorhizobium sp. M8A.F.Ca.ET.021.01.1.1 | reverse complement strand
CCCGCCGATCTGGCTGAAACCGGGCGATGTGATCGAAGTCGAGGCCGACGGGATCGGCGTGCTCAGAAACGGTGTCGTCGACGAGGCAACAGCATGACCCCAAGCCAGGTGGAAGACGCCGCCGACAGGCTGTTCGAGGCCGAACGGTCGCGCCGCCAGATCCGGCTGCTCAGCC
Source organism: Mesorhizobium sp. M8A.F.Ca.ET.021.01.1.1 (assembly GCF_003998025.1). Taxonomy (NCBI): domain Bacteria; kingdom Pseudomonadati; phylum Pseudomonadota; class Alphaproteobacteria; order Hyphomicrobiales; family Phyllobacteriaceae; genus Mesorhizobium; species Mesorhizobium sp. M8A.F.Ca.ET.021.01.1.1. Next base: position 1,884 of record NZ_RZSJ01000817.1, on the reverse strand, counting down.
TCGACTTTCCCGAGGCGACGATGGAGGATGCCTATCGCGTCCAGGCGGCGCTGGTGAAGCGCAAGACCGATGCCGGGCTGAAGCCGAAAGGCTGGAAGATCGGCCTGACCTCCAAGGCGATGCAATATGCGCTGGCCATCGACACACCGGATTCGGGCGTGCTCTTCGACGACATGTTCTTCAACGACGGCGCGACCATTCCCGCCGGCCGTTTCATCCAGCCGCGCGTCGAGGCCGAGATCGCCTTCGTCATGAAGGCGCCGCTGAAGGGGCCCGGGATGACCCTCTTCGACGTGCTCAACGCCACCGACTACATCACGCCGGCGTTGGAAATCCTCGATACGCGCATCGAGCGCGTCAATGCCGAGACCAAGAAGGCGCGCACCTTCTTCGACACCATCTCCGACAATGCCGCCAATGCCGGCATCGTCATCGGCGGGCGGCCGCAGCGGCCCGATGAAGCCGACATGCGCTGGATCGGCGCCATCGTCTCGCGCAATGCCGAGGTCGAGGAGACCGGGCTCGGCGCCGGCGTGCTCAACCATCCGGCCATGGGCGTGGCCTGGCTGGCCGACCGGCTCGCCCGCTACGGCCTATCGATCGCGGCCGGCGAAGTGGTGCTGTCGGGTTCCTTCGTGCGGCCCGTGGAGGCACGGCCGGGCGACACGATCGTCGCCGATTTCGGCAGTTCGGGAACGGTCAGCATCCATTTTTCGAAAGGCTGACGGTTTCCCGCCAGCCATGCCGCCTCATTTGTCGCGCAAATAGGCCGCTATCACATCGGCGGCGATGTTCGACATGCGCAGGCCGACTTCGCGGGTGATGTCGCCCTCGACGCGGCTTTGCACCCAGCCCAGAAACGCGAAGGCCCGCAGCGCGGCGAACAGCGGCAGCGCAGCGATGTCCTGCGCGGTCAACTCCCGCTGCTGCCGGTAGCCGTCGAGCAGCGAGGCCTCGATCAGCGGATAGAGCGGCTCGTCTCGGTTCTGGTAGAGCGCAACCGCAAGGTCGTACATGTGCCAGCCAAAGCCGCAATCATCGAAGTCGATGATGCGCACGGCACCGTCATGGATCAGCACGTTCTCGCGCACCAGATCGGCGTGGATGATGCCGAAGTTGCGGGCGCTGTGTTCGTGTTCCGACAGCGCCTTCACGGCCTTTTCCCGCGCCCGGAAAACCAGCTCGCGGCGCGCGCCGTCGAGGAAGGGTGAGGTCTCGAAGCGTCCCCAAATCGGCGCCGCGCCGAAGAAACCGTCCAAGTCCCAGGCATGGCGGGTGAAGCCTGAAGGCGGCGACCACGTGGCGGTGACATTGTGCATGTGGGCGATGCATCGCCCGATCTCCCTGAACACCTGCTCCAACTGTTCCGGCGTATGGTCCAGCGGTACGCCGCGCGCGCCGATGGCGCGGCCCTCGAGCCAGCTCAGGCAATCGACCTGGCGTGGTTGCGTCAAAGCCGCGGTCCCGACGAGCACGAACGGGTCGCCGGCCTGCGTTGCGATCGGAGACGGGGTGGCGACGCCGGCGGCTTGCAGAAAGCCCATCCATTGCAGTTCACCGCGCAGCGCGGCATCCGTGTGGTAGCCAAGCCGATGCACACGCATCACGGCCGGCCGGCCATCGGAAAGGTGGATCCGGAAGACCGCATTCTCGCGGTATTTCAAGAGCTCCGGCTCACCGCCGCGAACGCCCCAATGATCCAGCGCGCGTCTGGCAAGGTCGGTGACATCAGCTGCCGTTTCGGGCCCCGCATGCGTCGAGACGGCGTTCACGCCGGCACTCCGCCGACTTCGCCGAGCACATCGTCGAGCGTTTCGATCAGCAGATCCGCATTGGCGCGGGAGAAGGGCATTGGCGTGCTGATGGGCAAGACCGGCATCCACG
>NZ_RZSJ01000816.1:0-2061 GCF_003998025.1 Mesorhizobium sp. M8A.F.Ca.ET.021.01.1.1 | reverse complement strand
ATATTAGGGCTTGATTATATATCTTTCACAGCCGGCTACAATAGGCCGACCGGCCGGCGACCGGGCTTCCGGCAAGGTACGGCCGCCCTGGTCGGTCCGATTCAGATCAACCCCCAGCTGTTTTCCGGACCCGGGAATTGGCATATTCGAAGTCCATTCCTGGCGGACAGTGGGCTGTTGCACGGTCCACGACGCCGCACTATGGCTAGCGCCTTATCAGACAGGGCGACCAAGAATGGCGAAAGACGGCAGCGAGCAGGGTTCCGGCAAGGTGGGCATCAACACCCGGCTTGCCCATTCAGGCAACAACCCGCACGACTATTTCGGCTTCGTCAATCCGCCGGTGGTGCACGCCTCGACCGTGCTGTTCCCCAATGCCGCCGCGATGGCCGCACGCAACCAGAAATACACCTACGGCACGCGCGGAACACCGACGACCGATGCCCTCGCACAGGCGATCGATGCGCTGGAGGGGTCCGCCGGCACGATCGTGGTGCCATCGGGGCTGGCGGCGGTGACCATTCCGCTGCTCGCCTTCGTATCGGCGGGCGACCATCTGCTGATCGTCGATTCCGTTTATCACCCCACGAGAAACTTCGCCGATACGATGCTGAAGCGATTGGGCGTCGAGGTCGAGTATTATGCGCCCCGTATCGGCGCCGGCATCGCGGCCTTGATCAAACCGAACACCAAAGTGGTGTTCACCGAATCGCCGGCCTCCAACACATTCGAGGTGCAGGATATCCCGGCGATCGCCAAGGCGGCGCATGCGGCCGGCGCCATCGTGATGATGGACAACACCTGGGCGACACCACTCTATTTCCGGCCGCTCGACCACGGCGTCGACATCTCGATCCACGCGGCGACGAAATATCCGGCCGGCCATTCGGACGTGCTCCTCGGCACGGTCTCGGCCAATGAGGCCTGCTGGAAGCAGCTCTACGAGAGTTTTTGCACGCTTGGCTGCTGTTCGGGACCCGACGATGTCTATCAGGTGCTGCGCGGCCTGCGCACGATGGGCGTGCGGCTCGACCATCATCAGCGCAGCGCGCTTGCCATCGCCTCATGGCTCGAAAGCCAGCCGGGCGTGGCGCGGGTGCTCCACCCTGCCCTTCCCAGCCATCCGGACCACGATCTGTGGAAGCGGGACTTTTGCGGTTCGAGCGGCATCTTTTCGATCGTGCTGGCCGGCGGTGGCCAGCGGGAGCAGCACGCTTTCCTCGACGCATTGCGCATCTTCGGTCTCGGCTATTCCTGGGGCGGCTATGAGAGCCTGGCTGTGCCGGTCTGGCTTGCCGACCGCGTCGTTGCGAAAGGCCCTTATGAAGGTCCGTTGATCCGCCTGCAGATCGGCCTCGAGGATGTCGACGACCTGAAGGCCGACATCATGCGCGGGCTTGCAGCGGCCGCCGCCTGATCTGTCTGGCCGCCCGGAAGAGTTGGCAGGCGGCCACAACACACTGACGCTGATGGCAAAGCGCGAGCCGCTCGCAGCATCCCGGCGAGCGGTCTCGCGCAATATTATTCTCCCACGCCGCGACTTTGCGGATTTGTTTAACTTTCAAATCCGCGAGTTCGGCTCCATTGCGTTGGACAGGGCGTCTGCGCCAAATCCATTTCGTCATAAAGCTTGCCATGGCCTTTCGTCTTTTTGTTCCCATCCTCGCCGGCGCGACGCTGCGTGAACGCGTCCTGGCGTGTATCGGCGCCACGATCGGCATCGCCCTGACCGGCGTGATCAGCGGGCTGGCGATGGGCGGCGGCCCGCATGTGGCCCTGCTGGTGGCGCCGATGGGCGCCTCCGCCGTGCTTCTGTTCGCCGTGCCGGCGAGCCCGCTGGCGCAGCCCTGGTCGATCATCGGCGGCAATTCCATATCGGCGCTGGTCGGCGTGACCGTGGCGCATTTCATCCATGATCAGGTGATGGCCTCGGGTCTCGCGGTGGCCTTGACCATCGCCGCGATGTCGTTCACGCGCTGCCTGCATCCGCCAGGTGGTGCCGCCGCGCTGACGGCGGTGCTCGGCGGGCCGGCCGTCATCAGCGCGGGCTTCCTGTTCCCG
>NZ_RZSJ01000815.1:0-2065 GCF_003998025.1 Mesorhizobium sp. M8A.F.Ca.ET.021.01.1.1 | reverse complement strand
CCAGGAAACCGCGCCGCGGTGTCGCTTCGAAAGCCGCGATCAGTGCCTTCGGCACCGTTCCCCTGCCGCGCAGGCGCAGCAGGAAAGCGGCAAATCCTTCGCGATCATCGATTGGAAAGCCTTGGTTCATGCAAGCGCCTTGCTCAGCTGGTCACGGATCTCATGCGCGGTAAGGTCAAGCTGCAACGGCGTTACCGACACCAGCCGGTTGCGCAAGGCAAAGAGGTCGGTGCCTTGCTTGCCTTCGACCGGCTCGCGGCCGAAGCGAAGCCAATAGTAAGGCAGGCCGCGCCCGTCTCGGCGCTCGTCGACCCACAGGCTGTGCACCAGCTTGCCCTGCGTGGTGACCACTGTGCCGGCCACCTCCTCGGGAAGGCAGTTGGGGAAATTGACGTTGAGCAGGACGCCGTCGGGCAATGGCGTCGCGACGAGCTTCTTCAGCAGCGCCGGCGCCAGCGCCTCGGTGGTCTCGTAAGGGACGACCCGGTCCTCGCCGACATAGCTGTAGCCCTGGCTGAGCGCGATCGACCTGATGCCGAGCAGCGCGCCCTCCATGGCGCCGGCGACGGTGCCGGAATAGGTCACGTCGTCGGCGATGTTGGCGCCCGAATTGATGCCGGACAGGATCAGGTCGGGTGCACCGGGCAGGATCTTCTTGACGCCCATGATGACGCAATCGGTCGGGGTGCCGCGCACGGCAAAATGCTTCTCGCCGATTTTTCGCAACCGCAGCGGCTCCGAAATCGACAGCGAATGCGCGTAGCCCGATTGGTCCTGTTCGGGCGCCACCACCCAGACATCGTCGGACAGTGTGCGGGCGACGCGCTCGAGCGACGCCAGGCCCTCGGCATGAATGCCGTCGTCATTGGTCAGAAGAATGCGCATTATTTCGATTCGATCTTTTCCAGACCGCCCATGTAAGGCCGCAGCACTTCAGGAATGGTTACGCTGCCATCCTCATTCTGGTAGTTTTCGATGACAGCAATAAGCGCGCGGCCGACAGCGGTGCCCGAACCGTTGAGCGTATGGACGAAACGGTTGCCCTTGCCATCCTTGTCCTTGTAGCGGGCGTCCATGCGGCGCGCCTGGAAATCGCCGCAGACCGAGCAGGACGAGATTTCGCGATAGGCGTTCTGGCCGGGCAGCCAGACCTCGATGTCATAGGTCTTGCGGGCGCCAAAACCCATGTCGCCAGTGCACAGCACCATGGTACGGAACGGCAGCTCGAGCCGCTTCAGGACCTCCTCGGCGCATTGCGTCATCCGCTCGTGCTCGGCGAGCGAGGAGTCCTGGTCGGTGATCGACACCAGCTCGACCTTATAGAACTGATGCTGACGAAGCATGCCGCGCGTATCGCGTCCCGCCGAGCCTGCCTCCGAACGGAAGCAGGGCGTCAGCGCGGTGTAGCGCAGCGGCAGCTTTTCGTGCGCCGTGATTTCCTCACGCACGAGGTTGGTGAGTGGCACTTCGGCGGTTGGGATCAGGCCAAGCCTGCCCTCCCCGTGTGGCGTGAAGAACAGATCCTCCTCGAACTTCGGCAACTGGTTGGTGCCGAACAGAACGTCGTCCTTCACCATCAACGGCGGGATGATCTCCTCATAGCCGTGTTCGGTCGTGTGGAGGTCGAGCATGAACTGGCCTATCGCGCGCTCCATCCGCGCCAGGCCGCCCTTCAGCACGGTGAAACGCGAGCCAGACAGCTTTGCCGCGCGCTCGAAATCCATCATGCCGAGCGCTTCGCCGATCTCGAAATGCTCCTTCACCCAGTTCGGCCGCGTCGGCACCTTGCCGACGATATGCCTGACGACATTGTCGTGCTCGTCCTTGCCGACCGGAACGTCGTCGAGCGGCACATTGGGCAGCACCGCCAGCGCGTCGTTCAGCGCCTTGTCGAGCTCTCGCTCGCGCGCCTCGCCATTCTGGATAAAGGTCTTGATCTCGCCGACTTCGGCCTTGAGCTTTTCGGCAAGGGCAGCATCGCCCGAACGCATGGCATTGCCGATCTCCTTCGAGGCGGCGTTGCGGCGCTCCTGCTTGGTCTGCAGTTCGGTGACGTGCTCGCGCC